>JAOPVV010000083.1 GCA_025966005.1 Frankiales bacterium | reverse complement strand
GCGCCGACTGGCGCTTCGACCTGGCCGAGGGCTGCCCGGCGCACTGCCAGTACTGCTACCTGGCCGGCTCGCTGTCCGGCCCGCCGGTCACCCGCGTCTACGCCGACGTCGACGAGATCCTCGAGGGCCTCGCGCCGTACGTCGGCCAAGGCACCATCACCAGCCGCAGCAGTGCCCGGCGTGACGAGGGCACGACCTTCGAGGCGAGCTGCTACACCGACCCGCTGGCGATCGAGCACCTCACCGGCAGCTGGGAGCGGGCCGTCCGGTTCTTTGGCGACTGGGACGCCGACGTGCAGCTGCGCTGGACGACCAAGTACGCCGACGTCGACCGGTTCCTCGACCTCGACCACGCCGGCCGCACACGGGTCCGCTTCTCGGTCAACGCCCGCCCCGTGACCACCCGCTTCGAGGGTGGGACGGCCCGGCTCGAGGACCGCGTCGCCGCCCTGGGACGGCTGGCCCGCGCCGGCTACCCGGTCGGGCTGACGATCGCGCCGATCATGCCGGTGCCCGACTGGCGCGAGGAGTACGCCGCCCTGCTCGACCTCGTCGCCGCCGAGCTCGACGGCGTACCCGCGGTGGACCTGACCGCCGAGCTGATCACCCACCGGTTCACGCCGGGCAGCAAGGAGGTGCTGCTCGGCTGGTACCCGCAGACCAAGCTGGAGATGGATCCCGGTCAGCGCTCGGAGAAGCGCAACAAGTTCGGCGGGGTCAAGCACGTCTACCCCAAGGACGTCATGACAGAGCTGCGCCGCTGGTTCGAGGCGACGATCGCCGAGCGCCTGCCAGTGTGCCGGGTCCTGTACTGGACCTGAGGTGCAGGTGGAGCCGCCCTACAGCGGTTCCGCCTCGAGCTCCTCCTCAGCAAGCGGCAGCAGCCGCACCGGGTCGACCAGACCGGCCTCGACCAGGTTCAGCGCCTCGTCCACGCCGGTCGCCCACTGCAGCGCCGCGCGCGCCTGCGGCCGGACGAAGCCGCGGTCGGTCATCACGTCGAGCTGCAGCTTCAGCGGTGCGTACAGCCCGTCCACGTCCAGCACCACGACCGGCTTGACGTGCAGCCCGAGCGAGCGGGCCGTCCAGACCTCGAACAGCTCCTCGAGGGTGCCGATCCCGCCGGGCAGGGCCAGGAAGGCGTCGGCGCGCTCGTCCATCAGCGCCTTGCGCTCGCGCATGCCGGCGACGACGACCAGCTCGCCCTCGGTGTCGCCGACCTCGACGTCCACCAGCGCCTGCGGGATGACACCGACCGTGTGGGCGCCGCCGGCCCGGGCCGCGCGGGCGACCGCGCCCATCATCGACACGCGCCCGCCGCCGGAGACCAGTGAGTGCCCGCGGGCGGCCAGCGCCGTCCCGACCGCGGCGGCCAGGTCGACGTAGGACTGCGGGACCCGCGTGCTGGAGGCGCAGTAGACGCAGACGGCTGCCATGCGTGCAGGCTAGGGCCGGCGGGACGTCCTGCGGCGCAGGCTCACGGCACGCTCAGTCGTCGGCCGCACCGGGGTGCTCGTGACCCGTGGCGACCGGCGGCTTCTCCGTCCGCTCCTCGTACGCCCGGTCGATGATGTCGACGGCTTCGGCGACGTCGTCGGTGACGACGAACAGGTCGAGATCGGACTCCGCGATCAGCTTGCGGCCGACCAGGGCGGTGCGCATCCAGTCGAGCAGCGGCGCCCAGAAGTCTGCTCCCATGAGGATCACCGGGAACTGGTTGACCTTGTGGGTCTGCACGAGGGTGAGCGCCTCGAACAGCTCGTCCAGCGTCCCGAACCCGCCGGGGAGGATGACGAAGGCCTGGGCGTACTTCACGAACATCGTCTTGCGGGCGAAGAAGTAGCGGAACTCCAGGCCCAGGTCGACCCACTCGTTGAGGCTCTGCTCGAACGGCAGCTCGATCCCGAGCCCGACCGAGAGCCCCCCGGCCTGCGACGCGCCCTTGTTCGCCGCCTCCATGATCCCCGGGCCCCCGCCGGTGATGACGGCCCAGCCGGCGTGCGCGAGCTCGGTCGCGAGGTGCTGCGCCATCACGTAGTCCGGGCTGTCGACGGGCGTGCGGGCGCTGCCGAACACGCTCACCGCCCGCGGCATCTCGGCCAGCAGGCCGAAGCCCTCGACGAACTCGGTCTGGATGCGCAGCACCCGCCACGGGTCGGTGTGCACCCAGTCCGACGGACCGCGGTGGTCGAGCAGGCGCTGGTCGGTGGTGGTGCCCTGGACCTGTCCCCGCCGCAGCGTGACCGGCCCGCGTTGGCGCTCCGGGGTGCGTCGCGCCCGGACCTTGCCATTGCCGCTGACGGGAAGGCGGTCGGGGTCTATGGAGTCAGGCACCTGTCGAGCCTACTGAGCAAGCGCGGCCAGCAGCGCCTCGTTGAACGCATCCAGGTCGTCGGGCTTGCGGCTCGTGATGAGCGTGTTGGCGCCCTCGTCGACGACGACCGGCTCGTCGACCCACTCGGCGCCGGCGTTGCGCAGGTCGGTCTGCAGGCTCGGCCACGACGTCATCCGGCGTCCCCGCACGACGTCGGCCTCGACCAGCGTCCAGGGGGCGTGGCAGATGGCGGCAACGGGCTTGCCGCCGTCGAAGAACGCCTTGGCGAAGGCCACCGCGCCGGCGTCCGTCCGCAGGGCGTCGGGGTTCGCAACTCCACCCGGCAGGACGAGCGCGTCGTAGTCGGCGGCGTCCGCGCTGGCGACGGTGTCGTCGACCTCGAAGGTGTCGGCTATGTCGAGGTGCTCGAACGCCTGCACTTTGCCGGGTTCGGTCGAGACCAGCCGCGGGGTGCCACCGGCGTCCTGGACGGCGTGCCAGGGGCTGGTGAGCTCGGCCTGCTCGATGCCCTCGGTGGCAACGAGGAAGGCGACGGTCTTGCCGGTCAGGTCAGGCACGGGGCGTCCTCTCACAGGGGGTCAGGTGCCGGTCGCCTACCCGCCTGCCCGCCACCGCAACGCCAGAAGGGCGGCCCCCCGAGGGGGACCGCCCTTCCGTCAGTGCTGGGTGGTACTGGTGTCAGTCAGACCTAGTAGATCTGGGTCGGACGGACATTCGACGCACCAGGCGCGTTCTGCAGGTCCTGGCCGGTGCGGACGACGAAGCCGAAGCGACCCGTACCGGTGAACGTGCGGTTGATGACCCAGTCGCCAGTGGTGGCCGACGCGCGGGTCTGGGCCGTCAGGACCTGCGAACCGCTCGCGGTGACGCGGTACAGGCTGACGATGAGGCCACCCGGGCGGGCCGGAAGGCTGTCACCCGAGAAGCGGTAGGTCTTGACGCCGGTACGCGTGGCGAAGATCGACAGCGCGGTGCGGACGTTCATGACCTTCGAGTCACCGAAGGCGCAACCGACGACACGGGCGCGCAGGCGCGTGTTGGCCGGGGGCGTGATGGTGAACTGAGCGTCATCGCCAGCGGCGTTGATCTCCGCGCGACGGACCACGCGGTACGTGGTCGACGGGCGGGTGTAGGCCTCCAGCTCGATGATGCTGTTGGCCGGAGCGTCCACGGACAGACGGCCAGCGCCGGTGGCGATGATCGTGGCGTCCTGGATGGTGACCTGCGCCGGGGTGGTGCAGGTGCCAGCGGTCGGCGTGGCCGACGGCGAGGCCGGGGTGTTGCTGAAGGTGACCGTGCTGGTGTCAGCGCAGACACCGGCAGCACCGGTGTTGGTGGTGGTGTTCAGGTTGTTGCCCTGCGGGTCCGTGCCGACGTTGGCAGCGTTCTCGCACTGGGTCTCGCTAGCGAAGATCTCGGCCCGAACGGTCTGGGTACCCAGCTCGCCCGGAAGGGAGATGACCTCGGCGGTCGCCACGCCAGCGGCGTTGGTCGTGCCGAAGGCGTTGCTGTTGCCGTTGCGGAACGCACCGGCACCGGTCTCCGAGAAGAAGACGTCCACGCCGGCGACGGGGCTGCCGTCGACGTCGCGCA
>JAOPVV010000308.1 GCA_025966005.1 Frankiales bacterium | reverse complement strand
TCGCGGTCGACCTTGACGATGGTGCCTTCGACGATGTCTCCGTCGTTGAAGTACTTGATCGTCTCGTCGATGGCGGCGAGGAAGTCCTCCATGCTCCCGATGTCGTTGATCGCGACCTGGGGAGTGGTGGGGGTGTCGAGAGTGGAAGTCAAGGAGTCGGCTCCGGCTGCGGTGGGATCGTCGCGTCCCCCTGGTGGGGACGTCGTGGGGTCGTGCGGCGCAGCGGGCAGGATCGTCGGTGCCAGAAGGACGTGAGTCAGAACGGCGGGGACGAGCGCGGACGCGTGCACGAGCGCGCGCCCGCAGCGCGTGGATCGAGTCTAGGCGCACCCGCCCGCGACGGCAAAGCGCCGGGCCGCGCCGCCGGTGCGGCAGGCTGACGGGGTGAGCGACCAGCCCCAGCACCGGCCCGCGACCGGCGTCGAGCACCGCCCGGCCGGTCCCGAGGAGAGCGCGCGGGCGAACCGCACGTGGTGGGACGCCGAGGCCCGGGCCTACCAGGCCGAGCACGGCGAGTTCCTGGGCGACGCCGACCTGCTGTGGTGCCCCGAGGGGGTCCGCGAGGCCGATGCCCGCCTGCTCGGCGACGTCGCCGGCCGGGAGGTCCTGGAGGTCGGCTGCGGCGCGGCGCAGGGCGCCCGCTGGCTGGCGGCTGCCGGCGCGCGCGTCACCGCGTTCGACGTCTCGTTCGGCCAGCTGCTCGAGTCGCGCCGCCTCGACGCCCGCAGCGGTGTGGCCGTCCCGCGGGTGGTGCAGGCCGACGCCCAGCGGCTGCCGTTCCGCGCCGCGGCCTTCGACCTGGTCGTCTCGGCGTTCGGCGGCTTCCCGTTCGTCGCCGACAGCGCCCGGGCGATGCGCGAGTGCGCCCGCGTGCTGCGCCCCGGCGGACGGCTGGTGTTCTCCGTGACGCACCCGGTCCGCTGGGTCTTCCCGGACGACCCGGGCCCGCGCGGACTGACGGTGCAGCAGTCCTACTTCGACCGCACCCCCTACGTCGAGGTCGACGACGCCGGTCAGGCCGTCTACGTCGAGCACCACCGCACCCTCGGCGACCGGGTCCGCGAGCTCGTCGCGGCCGGCCTGGTGCTCGAGGACCTCGTCGAGCCCGAGTGGCCGGCCGGGCACGACCGCGAGTGGGGGCAGTGGAGCCCGCTGCGCGGACGGCTCCTGCCGGGCAGCTCGATCTGGGTCGCCCGCCGACCTGCGTGAGCCGCCCACGTCGTCACCGCCGCACTGGCCCTTGAGGCGCCGCACCTAGTCCTTTCGGGCCATTTGCCGCCGAATCCGGTTCGGTTCGTTTCATGCACCCCTACGGTCCGTGTCACAGATCACCCCCTGTGACCACACGACACCGGAGCGGAACCCCCTCATGAAGCGTCTGCAGCGTCCGACCACCCTCGCGGGAGCGGGTCTCACCGCCGCCGCCCTGTTCCTCACCGCCTGCGGCGGCAGCAGCACCGACGAGACCGCCCCGGCCAACGACGCCCCGGTCGCCCCCGCGGCGTCGGGCGCTCCGGCAGCCGCCGGGACCGAGCTCAACTACGACGGCACCCTGCGCTCGCCGGACGCCACCGCGCGCCCGGCCGCCAAGGACAAGAAGGTCGTCATCATCTCGGCCGGCCAGGCCTCGATCTCCTCGTCGGTCCCGGTCGCCGCCGCCAAGGAGGCCGCCGAGGCCGCCGGGTGGCAGACCGACGTGTACGACGTGCAGCTCAACCCGGCCAACGCCCCCGGCCTGGTCCGCCAGGCCATCGCCTCCGGCGCCGACGGCATCATCCTGCAGGCCGTCGACTGCCCCGGCATCAAGGGCCCGTTGCAGGAGGCCAAGGCCAAGGGCATCGAGGTCGTCGGCATCTACTCCTTCGACTGCAACGACCCGGTCTTCAAGGGCAACGACCCGGCGCTGTTCACCGCGCAGATCAACTACGGCGCGGGCTCCGAGGACATCGGCGCGTTCACCAAGAAGTACGGCGCCGACCAGGCCAAGGCCGTCATCGCCGCGACCGGCGGCAAGGCCAAGGTCATCTACTTCAACTCCCCCACCGTCACGGTGCTCAACTACACCGGCGAGGGCTTCAAGGAGGAGCTGGCCAAGTGCGCCGACTGCGAGCTCGTCGCCGAGGTCGAGTTCGCCGGCTCCGAGCTCGGCCCCAACCTGCAGCAGAAGGCCACCTCGGCGCTCCTGCAGCACCCCGAGGCCAACGCGGTGAAGAGCCCCTACACCTCCGCCACGCTGCTCGGCATCGCTCCCGCCGTCGTGCAGTCCGGCCGGGCCGCGAAGCTCTACGTCATGGGCGGCGAGGGCTTCGCGCCCGAGCTCGACCTGCTGCGCGCCGGCTCCGGCGTCAACGCCGTCAACATCGCGCCGTCCGACTGGACCGGCTGGGCGGCCGTCGACACCATGAACTCGCGCTTCACCGGCAAGCCCGCCGCCGACTCGGGTCTCGGGTGGCAGCTGGTCGACAAGGGCCACAACCTCACCAGCAACGGCCCGTTCGTCCCCGCCGTCGACTTCAAGAGCATCTACAAGAAGGCCTGGGGCGTCTGATGCAGTCCCTGGCTCCCGTGCCCAGTGTCACCGACTCGGTGCTGCGGGTGTCGGAGCTGTCCAAGGCCTACAACGGCATCCTCGCCCTGGACGGCGTCGACCTCGACGTCCGTCCGGGCGAGGTGCACGCCCTGCTCGGCGGCAACGGCTCCGGCAAGAGCACCCTCATCAAGGTGCTCGCCGGCGTCGTCGAGGCCGAGCCGGGCGCTGTGCTCCAGCTGGGCGACGAGGTCACCGACCTCGCCGGCTGGAACAGCGACAAGGCCTACGCCGCCGGACTGCGCTTCGTGCACCAGCAGCCCGCCGTGTTCGCCGACCTGTCGATCGCCGAGAACATCGCCTTCGGGACCACGTTCCCGAAGAACCGGGCCGGCAAGATCGACTGGAAGGCGCTCAACGCCCGGACGGCCGACCTGCTCGCGCTGTTCGGCGTCGAGGCCTCCCCCACCACGCCGCTCGGCGCGCTGCGCGCCGCCGACCGCACCCGGATCGCGATCATCCGCGCCGTCCAGGACCGCGACGACGCCACCAGCGGCGTCCTCGTGCTCGACGAGCCGACCGCGGCGCTGCCGGCCGAGGAGGTCGAGCACCTGCTCGACAGCCTGCGCCGCTACGCCGCCGCCGGCCAGACGATCCTGTACGTCAGCCACCGCCTCGACGAGGTGCTCTCGGTCGCCGACCGGGTCACCGTTCTGCGGGACGGCAGGAAGGTCGACACCGTCGCCGCGAAGGGCCTGTCCGAGGCAGCGCTGGTCGAGCTCATCGTCGGCCGTCCGCTCGACCGGATGTTCCCCGAGCCCACCGACGCCCCTGCGGCCGACGTGGTGCTGTCGGTGCGCGGCCTGCGCGGCGGCCCGCTGACCGACGTCACGCTCGACCTGCACCAGGGCGAGGTGCTCGGCATCGCCGGGCTGCTGGGCTCGGGCCGGTCCGAGCTGCTCCGGATGGTCTTCGGCGCGTACCCCGTCGACAGCGGGACCATCACGCTCGGCGGCCGCCAGGTCGCCTTCGGCTCGCCGTCCGAGGCGATGGCCGCCGGTGTCGCGTACGTCCCGGAGGAGCGCCAGCTCGACGCGCTGTTCCAGGGCAACAGCGTCCGGCACAACGTCAGCGCCGGCAACGCCCGCAGCTACTTCTCCCGGCTGCTGTTCCACCACGACGCCGAGAAGCGCGACACCCAGACCGCGATCCAGCAGTTCCTCATCCGCGTCGGCACCGACACGCAAGCAGTCGAGACGCTGTCCGGCGGCAACGCCCAGAAGGTCGTCCTGGCCCGCTGGCTGCGACGCAAGCCGGCCGTCCTGCTGCTCGACGAGCCCACCCAGGGCGTCGACATCGGCGCCCGCGCCGAGATCTACGCGCTGGTGCGCGAGGCCACCCGCAACGGCACCTCCGTGATCCTCGTCGCCAGCGACCCGGAGGAGATGGCGCACGCCTGCGACCGCGTCCTCGTCCTGCGCGGGGGCCGCATCGCGGCCGACGTGCGTCCCCCCGTCACCGGAGACCGGCTCACCGCGCTCCTCGCAGAGAGGTCCACCGCATGACCACCACCCCCTCGTCCGAGAGGTCCGACGTGACCGAGGCCGTTCCCGTCCCCCGCACCGAACCGCCCGTCGCCGCGGCGAAGAGCCACGTGGCGCCCGTCGCCGCGCGGCGCAGCCCCGCCGGCTTCCTCATGTCGCTGCTCCAGCGCTACTCGCTCGTCGCGCTGCTGATCGCCTCCGTCGTCGCGTACGGCACCTGGAGCCGGACGTCGGAGGTCTTCCTGCAGGCCGGCGTGTTCCAGAACATCACCTCGAGCCAGTCGGTCCTCGCCGTGCTCACCCTCGGGCTGCTGATCCCCATGATCTCGGGCAACCTCGACCTGTCGATCGGCTCGACCGCCGGACTGGCGTCGATCGGCACCGCCGGCCTCTACGCCGACACCGGCGCCCCGCTGGTCGTGGGCGTGCTGTTCGGCATCGCCATCGGCGCGGTCGTCGGACTCGTCAACGGCCTGGTGGTCACCCGGTTCGGGATCGACAGCTTCATCGTCACGCTCGGCACCGCGTCGCTGATCCTGGGCATCGTCAACTGGTACTCCGGCGGCACGTCGATCATCCAGGGCATCCCGCAGCAGGTCATCAGCTTCGGCGGCGGCAAGGCCCTCGGCATCCCGAAGCTCGTCTACGTGCTCGTGATCGTGGCGCTGCTCGTCTACTACCTGCTCGAGCAGACGCCGTACGGCCGCAACCTGCACGCCATCGGCTCGAACAAGGCCGCCAGCCGCCTGGTCGGCATCCGCGTCGAGCGCGACACCTGCCTGGCCTTCGTCCTGTCCGGCACCTTCGCCGGCCTGGCCGGGGTCATGGTGCTGGCCCAGCAGGGCGCGGGCAACCCGCAGGTCGGCCAGAGCTTCACCCTCACCGCGATCGCCGCGGCGTTCCTCGGCGCCGCCTCGTTCAAGCTCGGCAAGCTCAACGTGCCCGGCTCGCTGGTGGCGATCTTCTTCCTCGCCGTCAACATCACCGGCCTGCAGTTCGCCGGCGTCCAGGGCTGGATCACCGACGTGTTCACCGGCCTCTCGCTCGTCCTCGCGGTCGCCTTCGCGGGGATCCTCTCGCGCCCCAAGAAGCACAAGCAGGCCCAGAAGCCGGAGGCGGCACATGCCTGAGCAGCGCAGCTGGTCCCGTCCCGCGTACGCCCCCGCTCCCTCCACCTCCGGCCACGACCTGGCCACCTCGACAGACGACCCGGAAGGCACCTCCTCCATGACCAGCCCCTGCACCGCCCGCCGCGGCGCCTCGACCCTGACGAAGACCGGCGCGCTGGCGGTCGTCTTCGGCCTGGCCCTCGCGCCCACCGTGGCGGCGTACGCCCAGGACAGCGTCCCCAGCACGGTGCGCGCCCTCATCGGCGGCGATGGCAGCGTCTCCTCGGTCGAGCGGCTCGGCGGCGTGGGCGAGGCAACCGCGGCCGACCTGCCGGTCACCGTGGCGATCTCGCAGTCCGAGGCCGGTGACGCGACGACCACGAACTACCGCGTCGAGAACACGACCGTCACCAAGAAGCAGGTCTCCTACCTCGACCCCGAGGGCAAGAGCGCCACCGTCGAGCAGGACGTCGCGCTGCCGCTCGTCGCCCAGCTCGCCGTCCGCCTGCCGTCCAGCCGCACCGACGTGCAGGCCCTCGGCGCCCGCATCACCAAGCTGTCGGACGGCAGCACCGAGCTCGTCTGGTCGATGGTCCTGTTCAACCCGATCGGCGCGCCGGTCAGCGACGTCAGCTTCACCGCCGGTGGGTCGGGCGAGCCGCTGGCCCGCATCGACGTCGCCGCCGTGCAGCCCAACGCCACCCCCGGCCTGTCGGGCACCGGCCAGGCGGCCAACGCCATCGTCAACGGCAACGGCATCCTGTCCACCGTCGCGAACGGCGCGAACGAGGGCCTGCTCAAGCTGTCGGCCGGTGTCGGCCAGCTGCTCGCCGGCCTCGACAAGCTCGAGGCCGGAGCGGTCCAGCTCAACGAGGGCATCGCCGCCGGCGCCGACGGCGCCGCCCAGCTCGCCGCCGGCTCGGCCACCGCCAAGGACGGCTCCGCAGCACTGGCCTCCGGCCTCGGCCAGCTCAAGACCGGCACCGCCGACCTGTCGACGGGCGCCGGCAAGCTCGACGTGGGCGCGCAGTCGCTCGCCGACGGCCTGGGCCTGATCGCCGCCGGGCTCGACCAGCTCAGCGCCGCCAACGCCCTGCCCGCCGCGCTCGACGGTGCCAAGAAGCTCCGCTTCGGTGTCTCGCACGCCGCCGGGACCCTCGGCGCGACCGATCCTGGCGGCCTGCTCGAGGTGCTCGGCTCCCCCACGAACCCGGCCACCATCCTGGGCGGTCTCGTGGCGCTGCGCGGTGGGATCGGCGGCGTCACCGAGACCCAGGGCGCCATCGACCCGACCAACCCGGCTCTGTCCGCCGTCGGCGGGCTCGAGCTGATCAAGCGCGGTCTCACCTCTGGCCTCGACCCGGCCAACCCGGCCGGCCTGTTCGCCCTCAAGGGCGGTGCCGACCAGGTCGCCGCCGGCGCGCCTGGGATCGCCACTCTGCTCACGGGCGCCTGCAGCATCGTCGCCGTCACCCCGGACCTCGCCGCGACGCCGACCGTGTCGCTGCTCAAGGCCGGCTGCGCGGACACCGTCGGCGCGAAGCTGAACGCCTTCGTCGGCGGCACCAAGGCCGTCGCGGCGGGTGTCGGCTCGGTCGTCACCAGCAGCCAGCAGAGCCTGGCCGGCGTGAGCAAGATCCAGACGGGTCTGCTCGGCGCCTCTGCCGGTCTGGACAAGCTCGTCGCCGGCGTGACGGCCGTCCGCGCGGGTGTGTCGTCGGGCAGTGCCGAGAAGCCGGGCATCGTCGAGGGGCTGGACGCCCTCGTGGCCGGTCTCACCTCCGCCGTCGGAGGGGTCGACCAGCTCGCGACCGGCGCCCGCAGCGCCGCCACGGGATCTGGCGCTCTCGCAGAGGGCGCCGACATGCTCAACGCCGGCTCCAAGCTCCTCGCCGCCGGCGCGGGCACCGCCGCCGCCGGCGCCGGCGCGCTCGACGCGGGCATCGGCAAGATCGCGGACGGCCAGCAGAAGGTCGCCGACGGCCTGCCCGCCGCGGTCGACGGCTCGGGTCAGATCGCCGACGGTCTCGGCTCGGTCATCGAGGGCGAGACGGCCGTCGAGAAGGGCCTCGGCGACGTCCGGAGCCAGGCCATCGCGGTCCTGAGCTCGCAGTTCACCCAGGGCACGACCATCGCCCGCCAGCAGCTCGCGGGCCTCGACGCCGCCGCCGAGCTGATCAACAGCACCCCGGGTGCCGCCACCACGACCTGGGTCCTGACCCAGTCGCAGCGCGACATCTCGGCGACGCTGGCGAGCTCGTCGTCCGACGACAGCAGCACCGGCCGCAACGTCGCGCTCGGTGCGGGCGGCGCCTTGCTGCTGCTCGGCGGCATCGCCGGCGGCTTCCTGTCCGGGCGTCGCGCCACCGGCGCCTAGCCCGCCGCACGACCCCGACGCCCCGCCCGGGCCCCCGACCGGGCGGGGCGTCGGCGTGCGGCGACCCGCGTC
>JAOPVV010000074.1 GCA_025966005.1 Frankiales bacterium | reverse complement strand
GCTCCTCGGTGCGGACGTTGGCGATGATCGTGTTGAGCACGACGCCGATGGTCTCGACGAGCTGCTCGAGGAAGCCGGCGTGCACCTCGTCGAAGCGCTGGAACGAGGCCAGCTCGATGACGCCGAGCACCTGCTCCTCGAACAGCACGGGCAGCACGAACAGGTCGGCGGGGGTGCTGACCCCCAGGCCGCTTCGCACCCGCAGGTGGTCGGCCGGCACCTGCTTGACGCGGATCGGCTTCTTCTCGACGGCCGCCTGCCCGACCAGCCCCTCGCCGGCCCGGAACACCCGGTCGTTCTCCGTCGACTCCGTCCCGTAGGACGCCGCGCGCCGCAGCGTGGTGCGGCCGTTGAGGCTGTCAGCGAGGTAGAAGGCGCCCTGCACGGCCTCGACGACCGGGGTCACCTCGCTCATGATCATCTGCGTGACGGCGTCGAGGTCGCGCTGGCCCTGCAGCTGACCGCCGATGCGCGCGAGGTTGGACTTGAGCCAGTCCTGCTGGGCGTTGATCTCGGTCGTCGACCGCAGGTTCGCGATCATCTGGTTGATGTTGTCCTTGAGCTCGGCGACCTCGCCCTGCGCCTCGACGTTGACCGAGCGGGTCAGGTCGCCCCGGGTCACCGCCGTCGACACCTCGGCGATCGCGCGCACCTGGGTGGTGAGGTTGCCGGCCAGCTGGTTGACGTTCTCGGTGAGGTGGCGCCAGGTGCCCGAGACGCCGGCCACCTCGGCCTGCCCGCCGAGCTTGCCCTCGGTGCCGACCTCGCGGGCGACGCGGGTCACCTCCGCGGCGAAGGCCGACAACTGGTCGACCATCGTGTTGACGGTGCTCTTGAGGTCGAGGATCTCGCCCTGCGCGTCGACGGTGATCTTCTGCGACAGGTCGCCCTGCGCCACGGCGGTGGTGACCAGCGCGATGTTGCGGACCTGGCTGGTGAGGTTGGACGCCATGAAGTTCACCGAGTCGGTGAGGTCGCGCCACGTGCCGCTGACGCCCTTGACCTGCGCCTGACCGGCGAGCTTGCCCTCGGTGCCGACCTCGCGGGCCACGCGGGTGACCTCGTCGGCGAACGACGAGAGCTGGTCGACCATCGTGTTGACGGTGTTCTTCAGCTCGAGGATCTCACCCTGCGCGTCGACGGTGATCTTCTGCGACAGGTCGCCGGTGGCGACCGCGGTGGCGACCTGGGCGATGTTGCGGACCTGGCCGGTGAGGTTCGCGGCCATCGAGTTCACGTTGTCGGTCAGGTCGCGCCAGGTGCCGGAGACGCCCTTCACCTGCGCCTGCCCGCCGAGCCGGCCCTCGGTGCCGACCTCGCGGGCCACGCGGGTCACCTCGTCAGCGAACGACGAGAGCTGGTCGACCATCGTGTTGATGGTCTGCGCGAGGGCCGCCACCTCGCCCTTGGCGTCGACGGTGATCTTCTGCGACAGGTCGCCCTTCGCGACCGCGGTGGTCACCTGGGCGATGTTGCGGACCTGGCTGGTCAGGTTGCCGGCCATGAAGTTGACGTTCTCGGTGAGGTCCTTCCAGGTGCCCGAGACGCCCTTCACCTGGGCCTGCCCGCCGAGGTTGCCCTCGGTGCCGACCTCGCGGGCCACGCGGGTCACCTCGTCGGCGAACGAGGACAGCTGGTCGACCATCGTGTTGAGGGTGTCGGCGAGGGTCGCGACCTCACCGGCCGCGTCGACGGTGATCTTCTGCGACAGGTCGCCCTTGGCGACGGCGGTCGCGACCTGGGCGATGTTGCGGACCTGGCTGGTCAGGTTGCCGGCCATGAAGTTGACGTTGTCGGTGAGGTCCTTCCAGGTGCCCGAGACGCCCTTGACCTGCGCCTGGCCGCCGAGCTTGCCCTCGGTGCCGACCTCGCGGGCCACGCGGGTCACCTCGTCGGCGAACGAGGACAGCTGGTCGACCATCGTGTTGATCGTCGACTTCAGCTCGAGCGTCTCGCCCTTGACGTCGACGCTGACCTTCTGGCTGAGGTCGCCGCGGGCGACCGCCGTGGTCACCTGCGCGATGTCGCGCACCTGGGCGGTGAGGTTGGACGCCATCGAGTTGACGTTGTCGGTCAGGTCCTTCCAGGTGCCGGCGACGCCAGGGACCTCGGCCTGGCCGCCGAGCTTGCCCTCGGTGCCGACCTCGCGGGCCACGGTGGTCACCTGCTCGGCGAACAGCTCGAGGGTGTCGGTGAGGCTGTTGATCGTGTCGGCGAGCGCCGCGACCTCACCGGCGGCGTCGACGGTGATCTTCTGCGACAGGTCGCCGCGGGCCACCGCCGTGACGATCTGCGCGATGTTGCGGACCTGGCTGGTCAGGTTGCCGGCCATCGAGTTCACCGAGTCGGTGAGGTCCTTCCAGGTGCCGCCGACCCCGGGCACGTCGGCCTGGCCGCCGAGCTTGCCCTCGGTGCCGACCTCACGGGCCACGCGGGTCACCTCGTCGGCGAACGACGACAGCTGGTCGACCATCGTGTTCAGCGTCTGCGCCAGCGCCGCGACCTCGCCCTTGGCCTCCACGGTGATCTTCTGCGACAGGTCGCCCCTGGCCACCGCGGTCGCGACCTGGGCGATGTTGCGGACCTGGTCGGTGAGGTTGACGGCCATCGAGTTCACCGAGTCGGTGAGGTCGCGCCACGTGCCGCTGACGCCCTTGACCTGCGCCTGACCGCCGAGCCGGCCCTCGGTGCCGACCTCGCGGGCCACCCGGGTCACCTCCGCGGCGAACGACGACAGCTGGTCGACCATCGTGTTGACGGTGGACTTCAGCTCGAGGATCTCGCCGCGGGCGTCGACGGTGATCTTCTGCGACAGGTCGCCCTGGGCGACCGCGGTCGTCACCTGGGCGATGTTGCGGACCTGGCTCGTCAGGTTGCCGGCCATCGAGTTCACCGACTCGGTGAGGTCGCGCCAGACGCCTGAGACGCCGCGCACCTGCGCCTGCCCGCCCAGCTTGCCCTCGGTGCCGACCTCGCGGGCCACCCGGGTCACCTCGTCGGCGAACGACGACAGCTGGTCGACCATCGTGTTGACGGTCGTGCCGATGCGCAGGAACTCGCCCTTCACCGGCTGGCCGGCGATGTCGAGCGCCATCTGCTGCGACAGGTCGCCCTCGGCGACCGCGGCGATGACACGGGCGACCTCGGTGGTGGGGCGGACGAGGTCGTCGATGAGGCTGTTGACCGCGGCGGCGCCGGTCGACCAGTCGCCCTCGGCGGCGACCTCGTCGAGGCGCTCGGCCATGCGGCCCTCCCGGCCGATGACCCGGCTGGCGCGGACCAGCTCACGGGTGCGCCGCTCCTGCAGCGTCGCGAGCTGGTTGACCCGCTCGACCACCTGGCCGGCCAGGCCGTCACGCGGCTCGGCCCGGGCGGAGAAGTCGCCGGCGCACAGCGCTCCGAGCACGTTGAGGACGTCGAGCAGGTCACGGTCCGCGGCGGCGGAAGCCGGCTGCTCGGGCAGCGTGTCGGTCGACATGAAGGGCCTCCTGAGACGTCGTCGAGCCCCGTTGCCGTGGCGGTGCCGAGCCTAGGGCCGGAAGCGGGCCCACGGCGCGCAGACCACCCGAAGGGGCCCGTGGGGCGCGTCCTAGCGTGGCGGCGTGGCCCCCGACCCGTTCGCCGCGCTCGACGTCGCCGGAGCGCCGCGCAGCCTGGTCGCACTCGGCGGCACGCTGGACGCCGCGACGCTGGTCGCGGCCTACCGGCGCGGGCTGTTCCCCTGGCCGTCCGACGACCCCGGCCACGAGCGCCAGGCGCGTCGCCTGGTGCGGACCGGGCGGGTCCCGCGGCTGCCCGGCGACGACGGGCTGGTGCCCTGGTGCTCCCCCGACCCCCGCGCGGTGCTGCTGGCCGACCAGGTCGTCGTCCGCCGCTCGCTGCGGGCCCGGCTGCGCTCGTGCGGCTGGACGACCACCCTCGACACGGCCTTCGACGCCGTCGTCGCGGGCTGCGCCGACCGGCAGGAGGGCACCTGGATCACCGACCGGATGCGGCAGGCGTACGGCGACCTGCACGCCGCGGGCGGAGCGCACAGCGTCGAGGTCTGGGACGGCAAGGAGCTGGTCGGAGGGCTCTACGGCGTCCTGGTCGGCTCGGTCTTCTGCGGCGAGTCGATGTTCCACCGGGCCACGGACGCCTCCAAGGCGGCGCTGGTCGAGCTGTGCGCGCGACTGCTCGAGGCCGGGGTCCGCGTCGTCGACGTCCAGGAGGAGACCGAGCACCTGCGCTCGCTGGGCCAGGTCCTGGTGCACCGCGCGGACTACCTGGACGTGCTCGCGACGCTCCGGGACCGGCCCGCCGTGCTGGCGACCGAGCGCCGGCCGGTCGCCCGGCTGGCGGAGGCCGTCACCTGAGCCTCGCGGCTAGTGCGAGCGCCAGAGCAGGACGAGCCCGCGGTCGTCGGTGCTGGCGCCCGCCACCCGGGTCACCAGCAGGTCGCCGCCACCGGTGAAGCCCCGGGGCACCAGCCGCTCGGCCTCCCCGAGCAGCTTGTCGATGCCGACCTCGAGGTCGCGCCCCGGCACCTCGACCAGGCCGTCGGTGTAGAGCAGCAGCGCGTCGCCCGGGTCGAGGCGCCCGCGCTCGGGCTCGTAGGAGACGTGGGGCAGCAGGCCCAGCGCGGGACCCTCGGCCGTCATCAGCCGCCAGCGGCCGCTGCCGGCGTCGAAGTGCGCCACGGGCGGGTGGCCCGCGGACTCGACGGCGTACGTCCCGTCGGCCAGGTCGACCACCAGGTGGACGGCGGTGGCGAACCCCTCGTCCCAGGCCTGCCGGTCGAGGTAGCGGTTGGCGGCCGGCAGGAACTCCTCCGGGCGCAGCGAGCCCAGCAGCCCGCCCAGCGCGCCGGACAGCAGCAGCGCCCGGGTGCCGGCGTCGACGCCCTTGCCGGACACGTCGACCAGGGCCAGCTCGAGCCGTTCGCCGCCGCCGGTCAGGGCGCTCACGACGAAGTCGCCGGCGAACGGTCCGCCGCCGGCCGGGCGCAGGACGGCCTCGCCGTGCCAGCCCGCCGGCAGCGACGGCAGCTCGCCCTGGACCTGCAGCCGGTCGCGCAGGTCGACCAGGAAGGTGTCGCCGGACGACCCGGACAGGCCGGTCTCCTCGCGCGAGCGGCTGAACTCGTAGCCGATCACGGCGGTGAGGGCCACCGAGACCAGCGCCCCCACCCGTGCCGCCATCAGGCCCTGGTCGATGACGTCGACCAGCAGCACCAGGGCGACCACCGCGATGAGCTGCCGCATGGCGCGGCGGCGCAGCAGCAGCGCCCCGCCGAGCAGCGGGAGGACCTGCACGGCCGGTGGGAACAGGCCCCGGCTGACCGTCCACCCGCCGATGCCGAGCAGCAGCGAGAGCAGCACGAGGACGACCAGCGCCCGCCCCTCGGGCGGCGGGTGCCGGCGCAGGGAGGTCACGCCTCGCGGCAGGGCCAGGAGGACGGCCCGCAGGCCTCGCCCCGGCCCCGACCGGGACGACAGCGGCGCGGGCACGGACCGGGACGCTACCGCTCGGCAGTGCCCTCCCGAGACGGGCCGCGCGGGGGCACGCTGCCCCTGTGGCTGCCGTCGTGACCTCCCTGGACCCCACCGACGTCGAGCGCGCGCTGTCGCTGCTGCTCGAGGTGTTCGGCCAGCAGGAGCACCCGGAGGACGTCGCGGTCGAGCTGGCGACGGTCGACCCGGCCCGCTTCTACGGCGCCACGACGACGGCTCGCTGGTCGGCTGCGCCGGCTCGTTCGACCAGCACATGGCGGTACCGGGCGCGCGCGTGCCGGTGGCCGGCGTGACCTGGGTCGCGGTCGCGCCGACCGCGCGGCGGCAGGGGGTCCTGCGCTCGTTCATGACCCGCCAGCTCACCGACCTGCACGAGCGCGGGACGGCCGTCGCCGCGCTGTGGGCCAGTGAGGGGGCGATCTACCAGCGGTTCGGCTACGGCCCCGCGGCGTGGCACCTGTCGTGACGCTGCGGCGCGGGGCCGCCTTCCGTCGGCCGGTCGTGCCCTCCGGGCTGCGGGTCGCGACGCCGGACCCGGTCGAGC
>JAOPVV010000231.1 GCA_025966005.1 Frankiales bacterium | reverse complement strand
GCGGGTCCCGTCGACGTCGGCCGGCGTCGCGGCAGGCGCGGACACCGCGGCGGCGGACACCAGCGGCGAGGCGGCGGCCGCCGCGTGGGCGCTCGGCAGCTGTCCGGTGACCAGGACGGCCAGCACGGCGGTCAGGCTCGCGACGGTGGTCCAGCCGCGACGTCCGGTGAGGGTGAGGGGCGCCATGCCCCGTTCTTCGTCACCCGCAGTGACGGACTGTAGGACGCATGTCCGCTCGCGCCCGGTTCACGTGCACCTAGCGTGACCGGGGGTCGGTCCCGGTCCCGGTCACCGACAGCGAGACGTCCGGGCGCACCTCGATCGTGCGGCGCAGCAGCCCGCCCGGCCCGTAGCTCACCGAGAGCCGCAGCGGGGCGGCCCGCACGTCGCCGGTGCGGGTCGGGGTCACGAGCAGGCGCAGGTCGCAGTCGGGCTCGCCGGCGGGCACCTCGTAGCCGTCGACGGGAGAGCCCTCGTCCTCGACGGGGAACCCGACGGTGGGCGGCGAGCCCTGCGGCGGGCGCACCAGCCGGGTCGTCGCGCCGTCCGCCAGGTCGACCTCGACGCCGGTCACGGTCGTGGCCGTGACCTGGGAACCCACGCAGAGCAGTCCGTCGAAGGCGTACGTCGTGCCCACGTAGCCGCGCTCGACGGGGACCGCGTTGAGCACGTCGACGTCCGGCCGCGCGCCGAGGGCGAACACGGCCAGGCCGCTGACCACGGCGACCACCGCGACGCCGACCAGCAGCGGCCGGCGGCGCACACGCCCACGGAGCGAGCGCAGGGAGGCCATGGCGCCAGTCTCCTGCACGGCAGCAGCGCGGGCGACCTGGGACACTGGTGGGGTGAGCCCCCGCGACGTCGTCCTGCTCGGTGCGACCGGATCCATCGGCACCCAGGCGATCGACGTGGTCCGCGCCAACCCCGACCGCTTCCGCGTCGTCGGGCTCGGCGGCGGCGGCGGCCGCATCGACCTGCTCGCCCAGCAGGCGCTCGAGCTCGGCGTCGAGGTCGTGGCCGTCGCCAAGGCCTCGGCGGCCCAGGACCTGCTGCTGGCGTTCTACGCCGCCGCGAAGGCGCAGGGCTACAGCGCAGGGGAGTTCAGCGTCCCCAAGGTGCTGGCCGGCCCGGCCGCCGCCACCGAGCTCGCCGCCTGGCCGTGCGACGTCGTGCTCAACGGCATGACCGGCTCGGTCGGGCTGGCGCCGACGCTGGCCGCCCTCGAGGCCGGCCGGACGCTGGCGCTGGCCAACAAGGAGTCCCTGGTCGCCGGCGGGCCGCTGCTCGCGCCGTACATGGCCCAGGTGGTGCCGGTCGACTCGGAGCACAGCGCGCTCGCCCAGTGCCTGCGCGGCGGACGGGCCGACGAGGTCCGGCGGCTGGTGCTGACGGCCAGCGGCGGACCGTTCCGGGGCCGCACCCGCGACCAGCTCGCCGACGTCACCCCCGAGCAGGCGATGGCGCACCCCACCTGGGACATGGGACCCGTCATCACGATCAACTCCGCCACGCTGGTCAACAAGGGCCTCGAGGTGATCGAGGCCCACCTGCTGTTCGGGACGCCGTACGACCGCCTCGACGTCGTGGTGCACCCGCAGTCGGTCGTCCACTCGATGGTCGAGTTCGACGACGGCTCGACGCTGCTGCAGGCCAGCCCGCCCGACATGCGCCTGCCGATCGGGCTGGCCCTGGGCTGGCCGGACCGCCTGCCACGGGCGTCGTACGGGCTGGACTGGACCGCCGCGGCCACCTGGGAGTTCGAGCCCCTCGACACCGCCGCGTTCCCGGCCGTCGAGCTCTGCAAGGCGGCCGGACGGCGCGGCGGCACGGCCCCGGCCGTGCTCAATGCGGCCAACGAGGTCTGCGTCCAGGCCTTCGTCGACGGCCGGCTGTCGTTCCCCGCGATCGTCGACACGGTGGCCGAAGTCGTCGGGCACCACGACTTCAGGGAACGCGCGACCCTTGCCGACGTGTTGGAGTCAGAGACGTGGGCGCGGGCACACGCGGCCGAGCTGATCACGAGCAGGAGGCAGGGATGACGAACCTGGTCGCGAGCCGGCCGGCGGCGGCCGGCGGGCAGGCGCCGGAGCCGGCGTCGCGCGGCCTGCTGATCGGGCTCCCCGTCGCGGTCCTGGTCGTCGTCGGCCTCGGCGTCGCGACCGGCAACGGCGTCTACGTGCTCGGCTTCCTCGGGTTCGTGCTCGCGCTGCTCGTCAGCGTCACCCTGCACGAGGCCGGCCACTTCCTCACCGCCCGCCGCTACGGCATGAAGTCGACGCAGTTCTTCGTCGGGTTCGGCAAGACCCTCTGGTCACGCCAGCGCGGCGAGACCGAGTACGGCATCAAGGCCGTCCCGGCCGGCGGCTTCGTCAAGATCGTCGGGATGACGCAGCTCGAGGAGGTCGACCCGGCCGACGAGCCGCGGGCCTTCTGGCGTCAGCCGGCCAGGCAGCGCGTCGTCGTGCTGGCCGCCGGCTCCACCGTCCACTTCATCATCGCGGTCACCCTCGTGCTGCTCAGCTCGATGGCGATCGGCAAGGCCGTCGAGCAGTCGCCCGGCATCGGCGCGGTGGCGCCCTGCGTGACCGCTGCGGCCGACGGCGAGTGCGGCGACGGCGGCTCGCTGCCCAGCCCCGCTCAGGCCGCTGGGTTCCAGGCCGACGACGTCGTCCTGGCCGTCGACGGCGAGCCCGTCGCGGGCACCGAGGCGCTGGTGCGGGCGCTGCGCTCGTTCCCCGGCGAGCCGGTGGTCGTGCGGGTCCAGCGCGACGACCGCGAGCTCGACCTGACCGTCACCCCGGCCGCGGTCGCGCGCCCGTCGCTCGACCCGCTGCTGGACTCCGACGGCGAGCCGGTGCTCGACGACGAGGGTCAGGTCGTCTACCCGGTCGAGCGGGTCGGCGCGATCGGCGTACTCCCGAAGTTCCGCCAGGGCACCGAGCGGCTCGACCCGGTCGAGGCCGTCGGGCACAGCCTGACGACCGGCAAGCTGATGGTCACCGGCATCGTCGACACGTTCACCGAGAAGCTCAGCACCATCACGCAGGTCTACGGTCCCGACCGCGACCCGGCGGGCTTCGTCGGCGTCGTCGGCGCCGGCCGGATCAGCGGCGAGGTGATCGCCAGCGAGGAGTCGGTCAGCACCAAGGTGCTGTCGTTCATCCTGCTGATCGCCGGGCTGAACCTGTTCGTCGGCGTGTTCAACCTGCTGCCGCTGCTGCCGCTGGACGGCGGGCACATCGCGGTGCTGCTGTTCGAGCAGGCCCGCGACAAGGTCAAGCGGCTGCGCGGCTACACCGGCGAGCTCCTGCGGGTCGACCTGACCAAGCTGCTGCCGGTCACCTACGCGGTGGTCGTGTTCTTCGCGGCCTTCACCGTCTGGCTGCTCGGCGCCGACATCGTCAACCCCATCCGCATCAGCTAGCGAAGGCCCTTCGTGTCGATCTCCCTCGGGATGCCCGAGCTGCCCCCTGCCCGCCTGGCCGACCGCAAGAAGACGCTGCAGCTCGACGTCGGCGGCGTCCTCGTCGGCGGCGGGGCCCCGATCAGCGTCCAGTCGATGACCACGACGGTCACGGCCGACGTCAACGGGACCCTGCAGCAGATCGCCGAGCTGACCGCCACCGGCTGCCAGATCGTCCGCGTCGCCGTGCCCGACCCGGTCGACGCCGAGGCGCTGCCGACGATCGTCAGGAAGTCGCAGCTGCCGGTCATCGCCGACATCCACTTCCAGAGCAAGTACATCTTCGCGGCCATCGACGCGGGCTGCGCGGCCGTCCGCGTGAACCCGGGCAACATCCGCGAGTTCGACGGCAAGGTCGGCGAGGTCGCGCGCGCGGCCAAGGAGTCCGGCACGCCCATCCGGATCGGGGTCAACGCGGGCAGCCTCGACAAGCGGATCATGGCCAAGTACGGGAAGGCCACCCCGGAGGCGCTGGTCGAGTCGGCGCTGTGGGAGTGCTCGCTGT
This sequence comes from Frankiales bacterium, assembly GCA_025966005.1. Classification (GTDB taxonomy): domain Bacteria; phylum Actinomycetota; class Actinomycetes; order Mycobacteriales; family SCTD01; genus SCTD01. The sequence goes on along the minus strand of JAOPVV010000231.1, from coordinate 331 downwards.
TCGAGGAGCACGACTTCCGCGACATCAAGATCTCGGTCAAGAACAACGACCCGGTGATCATGGTCCAGGCCTACCGGCAGCTGTCGGCGGCGTGCGACTACCCGCTGCACCTGGGCGTGACCGAGGCGGGCCCGGCCTTCCAGGGCACGATCAAGTCGGCCGTCGCGTTCGGCGCGCTGCTGTCGGAGGGCATCGGGGACACCCTCCGCGTCTCGCTGTCCGCGCCTCCCGTCGAGGAGGTCAAGGTGGGGCTGCAGATCCTGGAGTCGCTCAACCTGCGCCAGCGCGGGCTCGAGATCGTGTCCTGCCCGTCCTGCGGCCGCGCCCAGGT
>JAOPVV010000195.1 GCA_025966005.1 Frankiales bacterium | reverse complement strand
CGGCGACGCCCTCCGGCGGGGGCTGGGGGGAGTCGGCTGCCGCGCCGGCCACGACCGGGGCGGTGGGACGCAGGCCGCTCGCGTCGACGACGTCCGCGACGATCACCGTGACGTTGTCCGGGCCGCCGCCGCGCAGGGCGAGCTGGACCAGCCGGTCGCAGGACTCCTGCGGGTCGGGGATCTGCAGCGCCTCCTGCAGCGTCTCGAGGCGACCCACCGGTCCGGTGAGGCCGTCGGTGCACAGCAGGTACCGGTCGCCGTCGCGGACCTCGCGCACCGACAGGTCGAGCTCGACGCCCTCACGGCCGTCGAGGGCGCGGGTGATGAGCGAGCGCTGCGGGTGTGTGCTCGCCTCCTCCTCGCTGATGCGGCCCTCGTCGACCAGGGTCTGCACGAGCGTGTGGTCGTGCGTGATCTGCGACAGCACGCCGTCGCGCAGCAGGTAGGCGCGCGAGTCACCGACGTGCAGCAGCCCGAGGCGCGACCCGGCGAACAGGAAGGCGGTGAGCGTGGTGCCCATCCCCTCGAGCGCCTGGTCGCCCTGGACCATGTCGCGCAGGTGCTCGTTCGCGGCGAGCGCACGGCCGCGGAGCACGTCGAGCAGGTCGGAGGCGGGGGTGTCCTCGTCCAGCGGTGCGAGCGCGGCGATGGCGACGGCGGACGCGACCTCGCCGGCGGCGTGCCCGCCCATCCCGTCGGCGACGGCCAGGACGCGGGGGCCGGCGTAGACGGAGTCCTCGTTGCCCTCGCGGAGGAGGCCGGTGTGGGAGCGGGCGGCGAACCGGAGCGCGAGGGTCACCTGCTGGCCCGCGTCATCGGCGCAGCTCGAGGACGGTCTTGCCGATCCGGATCTGCTGGCCGACCGGCACCGGCGTCGGTCGCACGACCTTCGCGCCCGCCAGGTAGGTGCCGTTGGTGGAGCCGAGGTCCTCGAGGGTCCAGGAGCCGTCGCCGGGCACGAGGCGGGCGTGCCGGCTGCTGGCGTAGTCGTCGGTGAGCACCAGCGTCGAGTCGTCGGCGCGGCCCAGCGTGACGACCGCGTCCGACAGCCCGATGGTCGTGCCGGCCAGGGCGCCCTCGGTGACGACGAGGCGCCGGGCCTGGCTCTTCTGCTTGGCCGGCCGGCCGGGGGCGGCGGCCGCGGCCCGCGGAGCGGTGGCGACGGCCGGCACCCTGGCGACCTTGCTGCCGAACAGGTCGCTCCTGACCGTGCGGAAGGCGAGCACGACGAACAGCCAGAGCACGGCCAGCAGGCCGTACTTGACGATCGCGACGACCAGCGCGCTGCCCATCAGAGGTCCTCGCCGCTCTTGTAGACCAGCGCCGTCGCGCCGATCTGGACCCGGTCGCCGTCGGCCAGGTCGCTCTCGCGCACCCGCCGCCCGTTGATCGAGGTGCCGTTGGTGGACTCGAGGTCGACGAGCCGGACGACGTCGCCGTCGACCCGCAGCTCGGCGTGCGCGCGGGAGACGCCGGTGTCGGGCAGGCGCAGGTCGGCGTCGGCGCCCCGGCCGACGACGGTCACGGCCCGGGTGAGCGGCACGACGCGGTCGGGGTTGCCGGGGATGACCAGTCGCGGACGTCCGACGCCTTGCGTGTGGGGGCCGTCGAGGTGGTCGGCAACCACGCGGCTGAGGACCCGGAACACCCCGGTGGTGAGCTCGTCGCTCTGCTCGAACCCGACCTGCACGGGACCGACGAAGGACCAGCCCTGCTCCTGCGCGTGCTCACGGACCATGCTCGCGAGCTCCTTGCGCAGCTGGGCGTCCCACTCGCCGAACCGCTCGAGGTCGGTGCGTCCGACCTCGACGGTGAAGGCGTTCGGCACGAGCACCCGCCCCTGTCCCACGATCTGCTTCTTGTCGGCCGCCTCGCGCGTCAGGGCGGCAGCCACCTCGACCGGCTGGACGACGCCTCCGAAGACGCGGGCGAAGGCACCCTCGACGAGGCCTTCGAGCCGACGCTCGAAGCGCTGCAGCACTCCCACGCCGGTTCCCCTTCCCTTCGGACGGTGATCGTATCCGCGCGCCGCAGCGGCCCGAGGGGCGCGGGCCCCTGGTGCTAGCCTGCTGATCGCACTCGCGCGAGTGGCGGAATGGCAGACGCGCACGGTTCAGGTCCGTGTGTCCGAAAGGACGTGGGGGTTCAACTCCCCCCTCGCGCACCCAGCTCGACAGCACGCAGGCCGCTCCCCCCGGGGGCGGCCTTCGTCGTGTCAGCCGGGCGTCGTCCGGGCCGGGACGACCCGGAACACGTCGCCGTACTCCTCCAGCACCTCCAGCAGCCGTCCCAGGTCGCCGCTGGCCCGCGCCTCGGCGACAGCGACGTGGAACTACCCGGTCCGCAGCGCAGGTCGGGTCTGCCAGAGCGCTGTCGCGGCACCTCGCCGCCGGTGCGGAGGAGCTCCAGGCGCACCGGCCCGTCGTCCAGCACGACCCCGTCCACTGCTGCCTCCACGTCGAGGACGGTCGACGATCCCCCGCTCCGAGACTCCGCGGCAAGCCTGGTGGGCCGGCCGTCACGCGCAACGTGACATCATCGGTGTCATGAACACGGAGCACTACGACGTGCTGGTCGTCGGCTCGGGCTTCGGCGGCAGCGTCACGGCCCTGCGCCTGGTCGAGAAGGGCTACCGCGTCGGTGTCCTCGAGGCCGGTCGGCGCTTCACCGACGACGAGCTGCCGAAGACCTCCTGGGACCTGCGCGCGTTCGTCTGGGCACCGGCCTTCGGACTGCGCGGCATCCAGCGGATCGCGAAGGTCGGCAAGGTCATCGTCCTGGCCGGTGCGGGCGTGGGGGGCGGCTCGCTGAACTACGCCAACACGCTCTACCAGCCGCCGGCGCCGTTCTACCGCGACCCGCAGTGGGGTCACATCACGGACTGGATGGACGAGCTCGACCCCTGGTACGACCAGGCCCGCCGGATGCTCGGCGTCGTGCAGAACCCGACCGTCACGCCGTCCGACGAGGTGATGCGGTCGGTGGCCGAGGACATGGGCGTCGGCCACACCTTCTCCCTCACGCCGGTCGGCGTGTTCTTCGGGCGCGACGGCACGCAGGAGCCCGGCTGCACCGTCGCTGACCCGTTCTTCGGCGGGGCCGGCCCGGAGCGCACGGGCTGCACGCAGTGCGGGTCGTGCATGACCGGCTGCCGGGTCGGCGCGAAGAACACGCTGGTGAAGAACTACCTGCACCTGGCCGAGAGCGGCGGAGCAGCAGTGCTTCCCGACACGACGGTCACCGAGGTCCGGCCGACCGGTGAGGGCTTCCAGGTCACGGTCCGGCGTACCGGTGGGCGCCGCAAGCGCGTGCTCACCGCCGACCAGGTCGTGCTGGCCGCCGGCACCCTCGGCACCCAGCGCCTGCTGCACCGCATGCGCGACCGGGGGGTGCTGCCGCACGTCTCCTCGCGGCTCGGCGTGCTGACCCGCACCAACTCCGAGTCGCTGCTCGGCGCGGCCACCCGCACCGTGACGACCGACTTCACGCAGGGCGTCGCCATCACCAGCTCGTTCCACCCGGACGGGCAGACGCACGTCGAGCCCTGCCGCTACGGCAAGGGCAGCAACGCCATGGGCCTGCTGCAGACGGTGCTCACCGACGGCGGTGGACGGACGCCCCGCGCGGTCAAGGCGCTCGGCGTGATGGCCCGCGACCCGCTGGTGCTGCTGCGACTGCTGGTGCCGCACCGCTGGTCCGAACGCACGATCATCGCCTTGGTGATGCAGACGCTCGACAACTCCATCACGACGTACACCAAGCGCGGACGGCTGACGTCGAAGCAGGGTCACGGCGCCCCGAACCCGACCTGGATCCCGATCGCGAACGAGGCCGTCCGCCGCATCGCCGACAAGATCGACGGCGATCCGGGCGGCACCGTCGGCGAGCTGGCGAACATCCCGATGACCGCGCACTTCATCGGCGGCTGCGCGATCGGTGACAGCGACCGGACCGGCGTCGTCGACGCCTACCACCGGCTGTACGGGCACCCCGGGCTGCACGTCGTCGACGGCTCGGCCATCTCGGCCAACCTCGGTGTCAACCCGTCGCTCACCATCACCGCCCAGGCCGAGCGGGCGATGTCGCTCTGGCCCAACCGCGGCGAGGCCGACCTGCGGGCTCCCCTGGGCGCGCCGTACGCCAGGGTGCAGGCTGTGGCCCCGAAGAACCCGATGGTCCCGGCGCACGCGCCGGCCGCTCTCAGAGGAGTCGTGGCATGAGCCTGGTGACGGTGGAGAAGGACGGCCACGTCCTGCTGATCGGCGTCGACCGCGCCGCCAAGCGCAACGCCTGGAACCTGCAGGTGATCCGCGAGGTCGGTGAGGCCTACGACGAGCTCGCCGCGGACGACGACGTCCGCGTCGGTGTGGTCTTCGGCCACGGCGACCACTTCTCGGCCGGGCTCGACCTGGCCGAGGTGCTGCCGGCGGTCAAGGAGGACGGCCCCGGCGTCCTGTCGGGCGCGAGCACCCACGACCCGTTCGGGCTGTGGGGGCCGCCGGTGCCCAAGCCGGTCGTCATGGCCGTGCAGGGCGTCGCGTTCACCCTGGCGATCGAGCTCGCGCTGGCCAGCGACATCGTGGTGGCGGCCGACGACGTGCGCTTCCGCCAGCTCGAGGTCGGCCGGGGGATCCTGCCGTTCGGGGGCGCGACGATCCGCGCCCCCCGCCAGCTCGGCTGGGGCAACGCCATGCGCTGGATCCTCACCGGCGAGGAGCTCGGCGCGACCGAGGCCCACCGGATCGGCCTGGTGCAGGAGGTGGTGCCGGCCGGCCAGCAGCTCGCCCGCGCGACCGAGCTGGCGCAGCTCATCGCGGCCCAGGCGCCGCTCGGCGTCTACGGCACGCTGGCCAACGCCCGCACCGCCGCCCGGGGCGACGCGCAGAGCGCCGCCGCCGAGCACCTGCGCGCGCTGCTGCCGCCGCTGCTCGAGAGCGAGGACGCCGCCGAGGGCGTGCTGTCGTTCGTCGAGCGCCGCGAGGCCCGCTTCAGCGGTCGCTAGCCGCCGGTCCGTCGGGACCCGTCAGACGACGGTGCCGGGCGCCCCGCCGTCGACGACCACGGGCAGCCCGGCCGCCTCCCAGGCGAGCATCCCGCCGACGGTGTTGCGGACGTCGTAGCCGATCCCGGCCAGCGCCTCGGCCGCAGCGCCGGAGCGCCCGCCCACCCGGCAGACCGCGACGACCGGGCGGTCGCGGGGGAGCGAGTCCGGCGTCAGCGCGCCGAGCGGAACGTGGACCGCGGACGGCGCGTGGCCGGCCGTCCACTCGTGCAGCTCGCGGACGTCGACGAGCAGCACCTCCGCCGCCTCGGCGGCGCGGTGCGCCTCGGCCGGGGTGACGTCGCAGCCCTGCTGGACCGGGACCGGGTGGACGGGGCTCTGCGGCGCGCTCATGCCACACAGCCTGCCGCAACCGCCCCGTGGTGCGACGGGCACGTGGACCACCGCCGGATCGTTGATGCTGACGGAGAGGTCGCGAAGGGGGTGGCTCCTGGTGTCACCGGCGCTGCGGGCCGTGGCCGCCCTCGGCCTGCTCGTGTCGGGCTACGTCCACCTCGACCTGGCCGCGACCTACGACGGCATCGGCGAGAGCGTCACGACGGGCGACCTGTTCCGGGTGCAGGGCACCGTCGCCGTGCTGGCGGCCGCCGCGGTCCTGCTCCTGCGCCGCCGGTGGTGGTCGACCGCGCTGGCGGCGGCCGTCGCGCTCGCGTCCCTGACGGCCGTCGTGCTGTCGGTCTACGTGCGCGTCCCGGCGGTCGGTCCACTGCCCGAGCTGTACGAACCGGTCTGGTACGACGACAAGGTCGTCTCCGCAGTGGCGGCAGGGGTCGCGGCCGCCGCCGCAGCAGCCCTGCTCGTGACCTACCGTCGTCCGTGATGCCCGGACCGTCA
>JAOPVV010000090.1 GCA_025966005.1 Frankiales bacterium | reverse complement strand
GCGAGCCCAAGCGCGCCGAGCTGATGAAGCGCATCGACGGGGTCGCCACGACGCTGGCGCGCACGGCTGCCCGGGACGGCAACCTGCTCGTCCTGCTCGAGGAGGACGCCGAGCTCGTCGAGGGCGCCCGCACCCTCATGCGCGAGATGCAGCTCGCCGGCGGCCTCGAGCCCGCCCCCGATCCGGTCGCCCCCGCCCCTGCCGCCCCGAGCGCCCGCGCCGAGCGCCAGGTCGTGCCGCGCTCGGTCATCTCGCGGCAGCTGGCCAACCCCTTCATGGAGCCGGACTACTCCGCGGCGCCGGCCCCGCGTGCCCCGCGCCCGCGGGTGCTGTCGACCTGGGAGCTGCTCGGCCCGCTGCTGCGCGCGTTCGAGAGCGGCTCCGGCGGCGCGTCCTCCTGCATGGAGCTGCCTCCGCCCGGTCCGCTGCTGGCCCCCGGCGGGCGCGAGCTCATGCCCCACCAGGCCCAGGTCGTCGCCGCGGCCGCCGCCGGACACCGCACCTACCTGCTGGCCGACGAGCCGGGCCTGGGCAAGACCGCCCAGGCGCTGCTCGCCGCCGAGGCGGCCGGCGCGTTCCCGCTGCTCGTCGTCGTCCCGAACGTCGTCAAGACCAACTGGGCTCGCGAGGCGGGTCTGTGGACGCCGCACCGCGCGGCCACCGTGGTGCACGGTGACGGGGACGCGGTCGACGGCTTCTCCGACATCGTCATCGTCAACTACGAGGTGCTCGACCGGCACGTCGGCTGGCTCGGCAGCCTCGGCTTCCGCGGGATGGTCGTCGACGAGGCGCACTTCATCAAGAACAAGGGGTCGCAGCGGTCCCGCCACGTGCTCGAGCTGTCGGAGCGGATCCGCGCCCGCACGGTGCGCCCGCTGCTGATGGCGCTGACCGGCACGCCCCTCATCAACGACATCGAGGACTTCCTCGCCATCTGGCAGTTCCTCGGCTGGATCGGGGAGACCGAGCCCGGCGCCGCCCTCATGGAGTCGCTGGAGGACGTCGGGCTGACGCCGCTGGAGCAGGGCTTCTACCCGGCCGCCCGGCAGGCCGTCATCGACCTCGGGATCGTCCGCCGGCGCAAGGTCGACGTCGCCGCCGACATCCCCGCCCGGCGGATCGCCGACCTCCCCGTCGAGCTCGACGGCCCGCTCGGTCGCTCCATCCGCGACGCCGAGCGCGTCCTGGCCCGGCGGCTGGTCAGGCGGTACGACAGCGCCCTCGAGGCGCGCGCTGCGGGGGTCGTCCCGGACGGGATCGACCACGAGCTCGTCCGCAAGGTGGCCGGCTGGGAGCGGCAGGACACCAGCGAGAGGTCCAGCGAGGAGAACGTCTTCAGCATGATGCGGCGCATCGGCCAGGCCAAGGCCGGCCTCGCCGCGGACTACGCCGCCCAGCTCGCCCGCAACGTCGGCAAGGTGGTGTTCTTCGCCAAGCACGTCGACGTCATGGACACCGCGGAGCAGACCTTCGCGCAGCGCGGCATCGGCTACTCCTCGATCCGCGGCGACCAGACCCCGCGGGCCCGGGCGAAGGCCATCGACGCCTTCCTCACCGACCCGGACGTCGAGGTCGTCGTGTGCTCCCTGACCGCCGCGGGGGTCGGCCTCAACCTGCAGGTCGCCTCGAACGTCGTGCTCGCCGAGCTGTCCTGGACCGACGCCGAGCAGACGCAGGCCATCGACCGGGTGCACCGCATCGGGCAGGACCAGCCGGTGACGGCCTGGCGCATCATCGCCGCGCAGACCATCGACGCCCGCATCGCCGAGCTCATCGACGACAAGGCGGGCCTGGCGGCGCGCGCGCTCGACGGCTCCGACGAGCAGCTGTCGTCGTCGGTCGACGTGCAGCTCGAGGCGCTCGTCGCCCTGCTCACCGACGCGCTCGCCGACCCGACCGGTCGGGCCGCCTGAGCGGTCGGGAGTGCCGTCAGACGAGGCGGTCCCACAGCCCGTGGGTCGTGTAGAACGCCGACACCTCGTCGACGTCGACGTCCTCGGACGTGGTCGGGCCGCAGACCCACCAGTCGGCGCCCGGCAGACCGGCCGAGAGCCATGCTCGGCCGCCCGTCCGGTACGGCTGCTGCTCCGGGCGGCGCGGCCGGGCGAGCACCTCGCCGTGCGCGGGCTCCCACAGCGGGACCAGCCCTCCGCCCCCCGGCACGTCGAGCACCACCGCGTCGAACCACCGCCACAGGACGACGTCGGAGCCGGCGGCGGTGGGGGTGACGGCGACGAGCTGACCCGGCGTGAGTCCCGCGGCCCGCGGGGCGAACGGCACGGAGTACCGCACGTCCGCCGGCCCGTCGGCCGTCGCCACCCGGCACGTCTCGGCGTCCGGGCGCACCACCACGGCCAGGCGCAGCAGGCGCGCGGTCATCAGCTCCAGACGAGCGCGAGCTCGGGCTGGCTGAGCACGCGCGCGACGTCGGACAGGAACTGCGACCCGAGCTGGCCGTCGACGTTGCGGTGGTCGAACGACAGCGACAGCTGCGTCACCTGACGCACCACCACCTCCCCGTCGACCACCCACGGCGTCGGACGCACGACGCCGAAGCACAGGATCGCCGACTCGCCGGGGTTGAGGATGGGGGTGCCGTTGTCGACCCCGAAGGTCCCGACGTTGGTGATGGTGATCGTCCCGCCGGACATGTCGGCCGGCGTGGTCCGGCCCTCGCGGGCGGTCTCGGTCAGCGCCTGCAGCGCCTGGGCGAGCTCGAGCAGCGAGAGCTGGTCGGCGTCCTTGACGTTCGGCACCAGCAGGCCACGCGGAGTGGCCGCGGCAATGCCGAGGTTGACGTAGTCCTTCACGACGATCTCGTCGCCGGCGAAGGTGCTGTTGATCTCGGGGTTGCGAGAGACGGCCAGCAGCAGCGCCTTCGCGACGAACAGCAGCGGGGTCACCTTCACCCCGGCGAACTCGGGCAGCGCCGCGACCCGCTGCCGCAGCTCCATCGTCGGCGTCATGTCGAGGGTGATGAACTCCGTGACGTGCGGGGCCGAGAACGCGCTGCCGACCATCGCCTCGGCCGTCAGCTTGCGGACGCCCTTGACCGGGATCCGGCGCTCGCGCGTCGACGGGTCGGCGTGGGCGAGCCACCCCTCGCCGTCCAGCGGCGCGGCGCCGGTGTAGTCGGCGTACCGCCGGGGCGGGCTGCCGGCGTGCGCGTCGCGCGTCGAGGCCGCCGCCTCCACGTCGGTCCGCGTGACGGTGCCGCCGGTCCCGGTGCCGCGCAGGACCGTCAGGTCCACGCCGAGCTCGCGGGCGAGCTTGCGGACGGGGGGCTTGGCCAGCACCGTCACGCCGCCCGACCGGCTGGCCGCGGTCTGGCCCACCTGCAGGGCCGAGACGCGGGCCGGAGCCGGCGGCGGCGCAGCAGCGACGACCGGGGCGGGTGCGGGCGGCGCGGTCCGGGCCCGGCGCTTGGCCGTCACCGACCTGGGTCCGTAGCCGACGAGCGTCGCGGTGCGCCCGTTGGCGCCGACCTCGCCGATCATCGCGCCCTCCTCCTGGCCGGGCTCGCGCCGGGACGGGGCCGACTCGCCCGGGACCAGGTCGCCCTCGGTCGGGTCGCCGACGACCGAGACCCGCTTGGGGGCAGCCGACTCCACGGGGTTGGCAGCCGCCCCGGCGGCGGCGTTCCCCGCGGCCGCCTCCAGCGGTCCCGCCGACGGGTCGGTGTCGAAGGTGATGATCGGCGCGCCGACGTCGACCGTCTCGCCCGCCCGGTGGTGGATCTGCGTGACGACCCCGGCGTACGGCGAGGGCACCTCGACCGCCGCCTTCGCGGTCTCCACCTCGACGATCGGCTGGTTGAGGGTGACGGTGTCACCGACCTCCACCAGCCACTGCAGGATCTCGCCCTCGGTGAGGCCCTCGCCGAGGTCGGGGAGCGTGAAGGCCTTGAGCCGGCTCATCAGAACGCCAGCGATCGGTCGACCGCGTGCAGGACCCGGTCGAGGTCGGGCAGGTAGTCCTCCTCGACCCGCGACGGCGGGTAGGGGGTGTCGAAGCCGGTGACGCGCAGGACCGGCGCCTCCATCTCGTAGTAGAGCTCCTCCGACAGCCGGGCCGAGATTTCGGCGCCCATGCCGGCGAAGCTCGCCGCCTCGTGCACGACGACCGCGCGGCGCGTGCGCCGCACCGACTCGAAGACGCTCGGGAAGTCCAGTGGGCTGATCGAGCGCAGGTCGACGACCTCGAGCGAGCGGCCGTCCTCCTCGGCCGCCGTGGCGGCGTCCAGGCAGGTCTTCACCATCGGGCCGTAGGCGACCAGCGTGACGTCGGTGCCGGGTCGCACCACCCGCGCCGACCACAGCGGGTCGGGCGTCATGGTGGTGTCGACCTCGGCCTTCTCCCAGTAGCGCCGCTTGGGCTCGAAGAACAGCACCGGGTCGTCCGAGGCGATCGCCTGCTGGATCATGAAGTGCGCGTCGACCGGGTTCGAGCACGACACGACCTTGAGGCCGGCGGTGTGCGCGAAGTAGGCCTCGGGGCTCTCGCTGTGGTGCTCGACCGCGCCGATCCCGCCGCCGAACGGCACCCGGATCGTCACCGGCATCTTCACCTGGCCTCTGCTGCGCGCGTGGATCTTCGCCAGCTGGCTGACGATCTGGTCGTACGCCGGGTAGATGAAGCCGTCGAACTGGATCTCGCACACCGGCCGGTAGCCGCGGATGGCCAGGCCGATCGCCGTGCCCACGATGCCGGACTCGGCGAGGGGGGTGTCGAAGACGCGGTCCTCGCCGAAGTCCTTCTGCAGCCCGTCGGTGACGCGGAAGACGCCACCGAGCTTGCCGATGTCCTCACCCATGAGGACGACCTTGGGGTCGCGCTCCATGGCGGCGCGCAGGCCGTTGTTGATGCCCTTGGCGATCGTCATGGTGCCCATCAGTGACCACCCTCCGTGGTGAAGCCGGCGTGGTAGGCGGCGAACTCCTTGCGCTCGGCCTCGACGACCGGGTGCTCCTCGACGTAGATGTGGTCGAACATCGAGTCGGGGGTGGGGTCGGCCATGTTCAGGCAGCCCTCGCGGACGGTGACGGCG
>JAOPVV010000064.1 GCA_025966005.1 Frankiales bacterium | reverse complement strand
CGGAGACCGACAGGTCCTCCTTGCAGCCGCCGTTGTAGACGCGCGGGTCGTCGTCGCTGCCGCCTGCGGTCCCGCCGCCCGTGCCGCTGCCGGCGCTCGGCACCGGCTTGACCGGCGCCCCGACCGGAGCAGCAGCCGCGACCACGCCGTAGTCGAACCTGGCGCAGCCGGTCCCGGTCGTGAACGTCACGGCGCCGTTGAGGTCGAACTTCGCGGCGGCGTTCGCGGTGTTGCCGGTCAGGCTGTCGACGCGGAACGACAGGCAGTCGTAGTCGAACGTCCACGGCTGCACGCCGTCGCCGTCCGGGTCCTTCGACGCCGTACGGGTCGGTTCGGCGTAGTTGTCGACGTGCGGCCTGGCCCTGGCGTCCGAGAAGGTGCGCCGGGACGCCGCGGCGGTGAAGGTCGCGTCGTCCAGGTTCGGCGTCGCCGACTCCGGCTCGGGCGTGGAGTCCAGCGGCGACTGGGCCGGCGGGTCGTCCGTGCCGACGTTGCCGTACCCGTGCGCCTCATCGGTGTAGGTGAGCAGCAGGCCGGGCTCGAACGCCGTCGGGCCGCGGTCGCTCTCGCCCCGGCCGTCGAGGTCGAACCCGGACCGGTCGCGCATCTCGAGCAGGTACGCGTGCTCCAGCTCGGACGGCGTCCCGGCGGCCAGGTAGCTCCAGCCCTCGGTGCACAGCCCGCCGGAGACCGACAGGTCCTCCTTGCAGCCGCCGTTGTAGACGCGCGGGTCGTCGTCGCCGCCGTCGCCGTCCTCGAAGTCGCTCTCGAACAGCACCGTGCTGCCGGCCTTCACGACGAGGTCGTCGATGACCCAGCCGAGGCGGGCGAGGCCCGGGTCGGTGGCGTAGCTGAAGCGCAGGACGCCGCCCTTCACGCCGGCGAGCTCGGAGAGGTCGTAGGAGTCCTCGACGAACGGCCCGTCCGGCACCTCGCCGAGCACGCGGTCCAGCGGCGCCGTCCCGGCGTCGTAGGAGGCCGGGGTGCCGGTCAGTCCGTTGCCGAACCGGGTCTGGCAGCTGTTGGCGTTCGGGTTCTGGGTCGCGGGGGTCGTGTAGCCGTTCAGCGACTCGTTGGAGGTGTACGTGACCGCGCCCTTGGCGTCCGGCACGCCGGACAGGACGAAGCCGTAGTCGTAGTCCCACTCGATGTCGAAGAAGCTCTTGAAGGTGGCGGTGATCGGCGTGCCGGCCGGAACCTTCTCCAGGCCCGGGATCGCGACGTCGAGGTTGTGGCCGCCGACCGGCGCGCAGCCGAAGTCGTTGCCCTGGCGGGAGTACCAGACCCGCTTGCCCGACGCACCGTCGGTGATCTTCTTCGGGTCGAGCAGCTGCCGGCCCGGCAGCGCCGCGACGTAGGCCTCGCCGTTGTGGATGCCGTAGTCGCCCTTGCGGCTGGACAGCACGTAGGGCGTGCCGTCGGGGCGGACCCACTCGATCTCGCCGGTGTCGACCTTGCTGTCCTGCCAATCGGTCACCCGCAGCGAGCCCCCCGGCTTCAGCACCCTCGGCACGATCCAGCCGAGCTCCTTCTTGCCGATCACGTCCACGTGGTGGCCCTTGTCGGTGGCCATCAGGTTGAAGTCGCCGTAGGTCGTGCGGCTGCCGGTCGAGTAGTAGTCGGGCAGGCCGAGCGAGTGGCCGTACTCGTGGGAGATGACGCTCGCGAACTCGATCGAGGTCTCCGGGTTCACGTTGTACGGCCCCACGCGGACGCGGACCTTCAGCGCGTCCCCGGTGTTGCGCGTGGTCTTGGCCGTGTAGGTGTCGTCGACGTACCAGAGCGGACGGCCCTCGAGGTCCTTGAGCTGGTCCTGGCTGATGTAGCCGGTCAGGCCGGTGGCTGCGTCGGTGTAGGAGAACTCCAGCGACGAGCTGTGCGGCCAGATGTTGTCGTTCGGCGCCTCGGGGCAGTCGGCGGCGAGCGAGAGCTGCGAGCCGCCGTTGCCGCCGCAGCCCTGGAAGACGACCTCGAAGAAGTCGACAACGCCGTCCTTGTCGGTGTCGAAGTCGCTGTAGTCGATGTCGGGGTCGGCGACGACGGCCGCGTCGTACGCGGCCTTGGCCGTCGGGCCGCAGCCCGAGTCGATGGCCTGCAGCGCGGCGACACCGGCCAGCGAGCCGACGACGGCCGAGCCGTTCGCGTCCGAGCCGTAGTAGCCGCGCATGCCGGGCAGCTGGTACCAGCCGTCGCGGATGCGCTCGGTGTAGATCGGCGTCGGCTCGCCGCTGAGCGGGTTGACGGTCGTCGTGCCGGTGCACGTGCTCGTCTGCGCGACGTCCGGGACGCTGAAGCGCAGCCCGTCGGTGGGGGCCACCGGTCGCGTGTCGACGCCGACCGAGCCGACGACGCCCCTCGGGAACAGCTGGCCGAAGCTCATCTCCTGGTACAGGTTGAACGTCGAGCTCGGGTTCGCCGGGTCGTTGATGGTCGCGTCGAGGTCGGCCGCGGAGGCCGTGTGCTTCACGTCGGCGTAGTCGACCGGCACGACCGGGAAGGGCCGGTCGCCGTAGCGGGCGCTCTCGAAGCCCCCCTCGGCCGGGATGACCTTCGGCCCGTGGCTGGCCAGCGAGAACGGCGCCGCGCTGCCCACCGTGACGGCGGCGATGCTGGAGACGTCGCGCCAGACGACCGTCGGCTCCTGCGCGGTCGTCTTCGCCCGCGCCTCGAGCACGAGCGCGAGGGTCGCGCCGGCAGGCACCGACGGGACGGCCCACCGGACCGTGCCGCCGGTCAGGGACGCCTTGCCGCTGGCCGCCCGAACGCCCGTCCACGCCATCCCCTTGGACGGCGGGACCGTGATCTTCACGGCGGCGGTGGGCGTGCGGCCGTGATTCGTGAGCAGCAGCCGGGACGGGTAGCTCTCGCCCGGCTTGACCCAGCCCACGCTCGAGACGAACGAGTTCTGGACGGTCAGGCCGCCCAGGCTCCGCTCGCTCGGGAGCTG
>JAOPVV010000053.1 GCA_025966005.1 Frankiales bacterium | reverse complement strand
CGGGTCATCGACGGCGGCTGCACGCGCTCGGCCGCGGCCAGCTCGCGCGGGGTCATCGCCCCGTGCCGCTCGAGGGTCGCGAGCGCAGCCAGCTGCGACAGCGTCAGCGACGTGTCGGCCCGCTCGGCGCGCATCCGCCGGGCCAGCCGCATGACCGCCAGGCGCAGGGAGCTGGCCAGCTCGGGGTCGGTACGTGTGGGCATCACCCCGTGCAAGTCGTTCGCACGGCTAACGATTCCGCCGGCTAGCCGACGAGCGCGTCCTCGATCGGGCCGATGCCGAAGTAGACGAGGAACAGGGCGGCGACGACGTACAGCAGCGGGCTGACCTCGCGCCCCTTGCCCTGCGCCACCTTGAGCACGGCGTACGACACGAAGCCGGCGCCGATCCCGTTGGTGATCGAGTAGGTGAACGGCATGAGCACGATGGTCAGGAAGGCCGGGATGCCGACCGCGTAGTCGTCGAAGTCGATGTTGCGGATCTGCGTCAGCAGCAGGAACCCGACGATGACCAGCGCCGGCGAGGCGGCCTCGAACGGCACGATCGTCACGAGCGGGGTGACCAGCAGCGCGCCGAGGAACAGCACGCCGGTCACAACGCTGGCGAGGCCGGTGCGGGCGCCGTCGCCGACCCCCGCGGCGGACTCGATGTACGTCGTCGCCGAGCTGGCGGAGGCCGCGCCACCCGCGACGGCCGCGAACGAGTCGACCAGCAGCACGCGGTCGGCGCCCGGCAGGGTGCCGTCCTCGTCGAGCAGGTCGGCCTCGGCCCCGACGCCCACGATCGTGCCCATGGTGTCGAAGAAGTCGGCCAGCATGAGCGTGAACACCAACAGCACGGCTGCGACGACCCCCACCCGGGCGAAGCCGCCGAACAACGAGAAGTCACCGAGCAGCGAGAGGTCCGGGACGTCGAAGACGTCATCGGGCAGCGTCGGGACGTTGAGCTGCCAGCCGCCCGGGTTCACCTCGTCCGGCGAGACGAACGACGGGCCGACGTCGAAAACGGCCTCGACGGCGATGGCCAGCACCGTTGTCGCGACGATGCCCAGCAGGATGGCGCCGCGGGTGCGTCGGGCGACCAGCACCGCGGTGAGCACGAGGCCGATCACGAACACGACGGTGGGCCAGCCGTCGAGCTCGCCCGCCGAGCCGAGCTGCACCGGGACCGGCCCGGCGTCGGTGCGCCGGACGAAGCCTGCGTCGACGAGTCCGATGAGCGCGATGAACAGGCCGATGCCGACGCTGATCGCCGTCTTGAGCTCCATCGGGATGGCGTGGAAGACCGCCTTGCGCAGGCCGACCAGCACCAGCAGCAGGATGACCAGGCCCTCGAGCACGACGAGCCCCATCGCGTCGGCCCAGCTCATCTGCGAGGCGACGGAGAACGTGACGAAGGCGTTGAGCCCGAGACCGGTGGCCAGCGCGAACGGGTAGCGCCCCACGACTCCCATGAGGATCGTCAGAACCGCAGCGACCAGCGCCGTCACCGCAGCCACCTGCGGGATGCCGAGCACCCGGCCGTCGACGTCCGGGACGGTGCCGATGATGAGCGGGTTCAGCACCACGATGTAGGCCATCGTGAAGAAGGTCGCGGCGCCACCGCGGACCTCCTGCCGGACGCTCGAGCCGCGCGCGGAGATCGAGAAGTAGCGGTCGAGTCGGTTGGTCGGCCGGGTGTCTGCGGTGGTCATGGCGACGAGGCTGCCAGACGGCGAGCCCGGGACGCGGGACGTGATCCGCACGGTCCGTCGGCGTAGCCTGCGCGCCATGGCCCGCACCGCGCAGCACCCGGACCCCGCGCCGCTGGAGACCGACGACGTCAAGGTCGTGCTGGTGGGCACCGCCGGCTGGGCGGTCGCGCTGGTCGTGCTCGCGGTGCTGCGGCTGGCCGACGTCGGCGACGTGCGGACCTGGTGGATAGGCATGTGCGGCTACGGCATCGCGCTCGGGCTGTTCGGCGTGCGGTACTGCCGGCGCCGGCACGAGGCCATCGCGCGCGACGCAGCGCTCGGTCTGCCGCAGCGGGAGTGACGGCGGAGGCGGAGGCCGGCCCCGGTGGGGCCGTCGACGCAGGCGCTCCGGCTGCTGGACGCCGGCGCCCCGACCCGAGGGCGCCGTTCGGCGGGTTCGGGCAGAGCGGCTGGGGCTTCGGACTGGGCAGCAGGGGCGGCCAGGGCGCACCGACGTGACCTCGCTGCAGCTGTCGTCGCGGGAGAGGATGAACCGGTGGACGTCCTCAGCAGCCGGATCATCCTGCACCCGTCGGACCCGGCGCGCAGCCGGCACTTCTACCGGGAGGTGCTCGGGCTCGCGGTGTTCCGCGAGTTCGGGCCGCCCGACGAGCCGGGCCTGGTGCTGTTCCTCGGCGGCGGCCTGCTCGAGCTGTCCGGCCGCGGGCAGGCGGCGGCGACCGAGCTGACCGCGCTGTGGCTGCAGGTCCGCGACGTCGCCGCCGAGCACGAGCGGCTGCTCGCCGCCGGCGTCGAGGTGTTGCGCGAGCCGCGGCGGGAGCCGTGGGGCCTGGTCGAGATGTGGCTGCAGGACCCCGACGGCCTGCGCATCGTGCTGGTGCAGGTGCCCGACGACCACCCGCTGCGCCGCGACCAGCGCTGACGCTGTGCCACCCTCGCGCGTGGCGATCTCCATCCGGCCGGCGATCTCGAGCAGGGCGGCGGCCGTCTGCGGCATGGCCGGCCCGGTGGCGTTCGTCGGCGGCTGGCTGGTGAACGGCCTGCGCACGAGCGGCTACGACCCTCTGCAGGACGCCATCAGCCAGCTCGCGCGCGAGGGCGCCCCGACGCGGCTGTCGATGACCGCGTGCTTCGTGGCGTTCGGGCTGCTGGTGCCGCTGTGGGCACCGGTCGTCGCACGCCGGCTCGAGGCGCCGGGGCTGCGCTGGTCGGTCACGGTCGCCGGGCTGGCGACCGTCGCTGTCGCGGCCCTGCCGCTGACCCGCGAGCCGGGCGGCACGCAGGACCTGCTGCACGCGGTCGCGGCCGGCACCGGCTACGTCGCGATGGCCGTGACCCCGCTGATCGCGGCCGCCGGCCTGCGCCGTCAACGCCGGACGACGGCCGCGACGCTCTCGACGCTCACCGGGGTGGTGTCGGCGTGCGCGCTGGTCGCGACGGTGACCGCGGACGCGAGCGGGCTGTTCCAGCGGCTGGGCCTGGGCGTGGTCGACCTGTGGCACGTCGTCGTCGCGGCCTGGGTGCTCTGGCGGCGGCCGTAGTCTGGAGGTCATGCCCTTCACCACGGCCGGCATCGACGCCGACCGCCTGGCCACCGCGCTGGCGGTGTTCAAGGAGCTCGACGACCTGCCCGTCGACCACCCCGACGCCGTCGCCGTCCGTGAGGCGACCGGCCGGCTGTTCAAGCAGGTGAAGGAGCGTCGCCGGCGCGAGCGGCGCGACGCCGAGCTGGCCCACGACGCGGCCGTCACGGCTGCCACGGCGACCGGTGCCCCCGGCCGGATCGACGACGAGACGCGCGGACTGCCGCTGTCGACCGGCACGACCACGGCGCTCGCCGGGACGCTGCGCAAGGCCCGCGCCTGCTACCAGTGCAAGCAGCGCTACACCGAGGTCGACGCGTTCTACCATCAGCTGTGTCCGTCGTGCGCCGAGCTGAACCGGTCGCGTCGCGAGGCCCGCACCGACCTCGCCGGACGCCGCGCGCTGCTCACCGGTGGGCGCGCCAAGATTGGCATGCACATCGCGCTGCGGCTGCTGCGCGACGGCGCCGACACCACGATCACGACGCGCTTCCCCGCGGACGCCGTCCGTCGCTTCACCTCGATGCCCGACAGCGGCGACTGGCTGCACCGGCTGCGCATCGTCGGGATCGACCTGCGCGACCCCGCGCAGGTCCTGTCGCTGGCCGACGCGGTCGCCTCGCGCGGCCACCTCGACGTGCTGGTGAACAACGCGGCGCAGACGGTGCGTCGCTCCCCCGGTGCGTACGGCGCCCTGGTGGCCGCCGAGTCGGCGGCGCTGCCGTCCGGCCCGTTGCCGGAGGTGATCGACCTCGGGCACTCCCGCGACGCCCACCCGCCGGCGCTGTCCGCCGGGCAGGCGCCGGCCTTCACCGCGCACGCCGTGACGGCCCTCGCGCTGACCAGCGGGTCGTCGTCGCTCGACCGCGTCGCCGACCAGACCGCCATCGACGCGGGCGGTCTCGTGCCCGACCTCGACGACGTCAACAGCTGGACGCGTCGCGTCGAGCAGGTCGACACCCTGGAGATGCTCGAGGTGCAGCTGTGCAACAGCGTCGCGCCGTTCGTGCTGATCAGCCGGCTGCGTCCGGCCCTCGCCGCCTCGCCCGCACGCCGGACGTACGTCGTGAACGTGTCGGCGATGGAGGGCCAGTTCGGCCGCGGCTACAAGGGACCGGGGCACCCGCACACGAACATGGCGAAGGCCGCGCTGAACATGCTGACCCGCACCAGCGCCCAGGAGATGCTGGAGACCGACGGCATCCTCATGACGGCCGTCGACACCGGCTGGATCACCGACGAGCGGCCGCACCCGCTCAAGGCACGGCTGCACGAGGAGGGCTTCCACGCGCCGCTCGACCTGGTCGACGGCGCCGCACGCGTCTACGACCCCATCGTGCGCGGCGAGCTGGGCGAGGACCTGTTCGGCTGCTTCCTCAAGGACTACGCACCCGGCGCCTGGTAGTCCAGGGCTTCCCTGGGTCCCGTCGCGGCCGAAGCGTCAGCGGGCAGCTCTGAGCCACCACACGGTCCGTCGCAGGCCGGGAGGCGTAGGGGTCAGCCGGCCCAGCGGGTGGGGTCGTCGAGAGCGAGTCCCCAGCCGTCGGCGCTGATCCGGTCGTAGGGGTCGCCGTCGCCGGTGTCGTCGGTCTCGTGCGGGTCGTCGGCGCGGAGCCGGTCGGCGGTGCCGTCGAGCCAGGCCGGGTCGGTGCTGCCGTCCTGGTCGTCGTCCGGGTCGTCGAGGCCGGCCGTGTCGGGCAGCGCGTCCAT
>JAOPVV010000052.1 GCA_025966005.1 Frankiales bacterium | reverse complement strand
ACGCCGCTGGGCGGCGCTCTCGGCGCGCTACGACGCGCCCGCCGCCCGCGCTGCGGGCTCGGGTGAGGCCGCCCCCGGTGACGAGCAGGCCGCCGGGGCGAGGCAGGAGCGGGCCCTGTGGGAGGCGCTCGACCGCGGTGAGGACCCCACGCAGCGCTCGTCGTAGCCCACCGCTAGCGTGAGCCACCGGTCGGACTGCCGTCCCCGCACCACCCTCGTCATCCCCAGGAGGAACGCCGCGTGAGCGTGCTCGACGACATCCTGGTGGGTGTGCGGGAGGACCTCGCCGACCGTCAGTCCCGCACCAGCCTCGACGA
The DNA here is from genome assembly GCA_025966005.1 of Frankiales bacterium. Taxonomy (GTDB): domain Bacteria; phylum Actinomycetota; class Actinomycetes; order Mycobacteriales; family SCTD01; genus SCTD01. The sequence continues at coordinate 3,363 of JAOPVV010000052.1, read as the reverse complement.
GCTCAAGGACCGCGCCGCTGCCCGGCCGCCGGCCCTCGACGCGGAGGCCGTCCTGCGCGGCCCGGGGGTCTCGGTGATCGCCGAGGTCAAGCGCAGCAGCCCGTCCAAGGGGGCGCTCGCGGCCATCGCCGACCCGGCCGCGCTGGCCGCCGACTACGAGGCCGGCGGCGCCAGCGTCATCAGCGTCCTCACCGAGCAGCGCCGCTTCGGCGGCAGCCTCGCCGACCTGGAGGCGGTCCGCGCGCGAGTCTCGGTGCCGGTGCTGCGCAAGGACTTCGTCGTGTCGGCCTACCAGCTCTGGGAGGGCCGGGCGTTCGGCGCCGACGTCGCGCTGCTCATCGTCGCCGCGCTCGAGCAGGACGCGCTCGTCTCGCTCGTCGAGCGCTCCCTGAGCCTGGGCATGACCGCCCTGGTCGAGGTGCACGACGAGGCCGAGCTGGTCCGGGCGCTCGACGCCGGAGCGACCGTGGTCGGCGTCAACGCCCGCGACCTCAAGACGCTCGAGGTCGACCGCGGCGTGTTCGGACGGCTCTGCCCGCTCATCCCCGACGGCGTCGTCAAGATCGCCGAGTCGGGCGTCCGCGGCCCCCACGACCTGCTGGCGTACGCGGCCGACGGCGCCGACGCCGTGCTGGTCGGCGAGGGCGTCGTCACCGGCGGCAAACCGCGCCAGGCCGTCGCCGAGCTGGTCACCGCCGGCAACCACCCGTCCACGAGGAGCCAGGACCGATGACCGCCCACCTCTACCCGGACGCCTCCGGCCACTTCGGCGAGTACGGCGGCCGGTTCGTCCCCGAGGCCCTGGTCGCCGCGCTCGACGAGCTCACGGCCGCCCACCTCGCCGCCAAGACCGACCCGGTGTTCCTCGCCGAGCTCGACCGGCTGCTCACGACGTACGCCGGCCGGCCGACGCCGCTGACCGACGCCCGGCGGCTGTCCGAGCACGCCGGCGGAGCCCGGATCCTGCTCAAGCGCGAGGACCTCGCGCACACCGGCAGCCACAAGATCAACAACGTGCTGGGGCAGGCGCTGCTGACCCAGCAGATGGGCAAGCGACGCGTCATCGCCGAGACCGGGGCCGGGCAGCACGGCGTCGCCACGGCCACCGCCTGCGCGCTGTTCGGCTTCGACTGCACCGTCTACATGGGCGAGGAGGACACCCGCCGCCAGGCGCTCAACGTCGCACGGATGAAGCTGCTCGGCGCCGAGGTCGTGCCGGTCAGCAGCGGCACCAGGACGCTCAAGGACGCCACCAACGAGGCCATGCGCGACTGGGTGACGAACGTCGAGACCACGCACTACGTCATCGGCTCGGTCGTCGGCCCGCACCCGTTCCCGATGATGGTCCGCGACTTCCAGCGGATCATCGGCGTCGAGGCCCGCCGTCAGGTGCTCGAGCTGGTCGGACGCCTGCCCGACGCCGTGGTCGCGTGCGTCGGTGGCGGCAGCAACGCGATGGGCATCTTCCACCCGTTCGTCGACGACCTCGAGGTCGCGCTGGTCGGCTGCGAGGCCGGTGGTGACGGCGTCGAGACCGGGCGCCACGCCGCGCCGCTGACCGCCGGCCAGCCCGGCGTGCTCCACGGCGCCCGCAGCTACCTCATGCAGGACGACGACGGGCAGACGTCCGACACCACCAGCATCAGCGCCGGCCTGGACTACCCGGGCGTCGGGCCGGAGCACTCGCTGCTGCGCGACCTCGGGCGGGCCACGTACAGCGGCGTCCCCGACGCCTGGGCGATGCAGGCCCTCGAGAAGCTGGCCAAGAGCGAGGGCATCCTGTGCGCGATCGAGACGGCGCACGCGTTCGCCGGTGCCTGCGACTGGGGGCGCGCGCAGGTCGCCGCCGGTCGTGACGCCCACGACCTGGTGATCGTCGTCAACACGAGCGGACGCGGCGACAAGGACGTCGACACCGCCGCCCGCTGGTTCGGCCTGGTCACCGGCGAGCAGGTCGCCGAGAGCGAGCTCGTCCGCGCCCACGAGGGGGAGCAGCCGTGATCTCGCCCCACACCGCCGCCCGCAGCGCCGCCGCCGCCGGGGGGACCCCGTGAGCCGCCTCGACGAGCTGTTCGCGCGCTGCCGCGCCGAGGGCCGCGCCGCGCTCATCGGCTACCTCCCGGCCGGCTTCCCGTCCTACGACCTGGCGGTCGAGGCGATGCTCGCGATGGTCGAGGAGGGCGTCGACGCTGTCGAGGTCGGCATGCCCTACACCGACCCGCTGATGGAGGGCCCTGTCATCCAGGCGGCACACGAGCGGGCGCTGGCCAACGGCACCCGCCAGGCCGACGTACTGCGCACGGTCGAGGCGGTCGCCGCCACCGGCGCGCCGGCCGTGGTCATGGGGTACTGGAACCCCGTCCACCGCTACGGCTTCCGACGCTGGGCGCAGGCCCTCAAGGACGCCGGGGGAGCCGGCGCCATCACGCCCGACCTCATCCCCGAGGAGGCGCCGGAGTGGCTCGAGGCCTGCCGCGACCTCGACCTCGACCCCGTCTTCCTCGTCGCCCCGAGCAGCACCGACGAGCGCATCGCCGTCGTCGGCCGGACGAACCGGGGGTTCGTCTACGCCGCGGCCGTCATGGGCGTGACCGGTGCGCGCGCAGAGCTCGGCGACGGCGCACGCATCCTCGTGGAGCGCGTCCGCGCGCAGACCGACCTGCCCGTCGGCGTCGGCATCGGGGTCAGCACGGGCGCGCAGGCCACCGAGATCGCCGGCTTCGCCGACGCGGTCGTCGTGGGGTCGGCGCTCGTGAGCGCGCTGCAGGAGCGCGGCGTCGACGGCGTGCGGCGGTTGTCCGCCGAGCTCGCCGAGGGTGTCCGCGCCGCCGTCCGCCCCTAGGCTGAGCCCGTGGACCTCGCCTACCTGCCGAGCCCTTCGCAGGGGGTCTGGCAGCTCGGGCCGTTCCCGCTGCGCGCGTACGCCCTCGCGATCTTCGCGGGCGTCGTGCTGGCCGTGATGGTCGGCGAGCGCCGCTGGGTGGCCCGCGGCGGCACCCGCGGGGTCGTCACGGACGTCGCGACGATCGCGGTCCCGTTCGGGATCGTCGGCGCGCGGATCTACCACGTCATCACCAGCCCGCAGGCCTACCTGGACGACCCGGTCAGCGCGCTGTACGTCTGGCAGGGCGGCCTCGGCATCCCGGGCGGCATCGCCGGCGGCTTCGCCGCGTCGTACGTCCTCTGCGTCCGGCGGGGGATCAGCAAGGGGGCGTTCGCGGACTCGGTCGCTCCGGGGGTCGCCGCCGCGCAGGCCGTCGGCCGCCTCGGCAACTGGTTCAACCAGGAGCTGTTCGGCCGACCGACGACGCTCCCGTGGGGCCTCGAGATCGACCCGGACAACCCCGACGCGGTCGCGGGCGC
>JAOPVV010000048.1 GCA_025966005.1 Frankiales bacterium | reverse complement strand
CGAGGGCGTCGCGGTTGCTCGGCAGGTTCGGGGCGAAGCCGCCCTCGTCGCCGACGCTGGTCGCGAGGCCCTGCTGCTTGAGCACGGCCTTGAGCGCGTGGTACGTCTCGGCCCCCCAGCGCAGCGCCTCGGAGAACGTCGCCGCGCCGATCGGCGCGATCATGAACTCCTGGACGTCGACGTTGGTGTCGGCGTGCGCCCCGCCGTTGAGGATGTTCAGCATCGGCACGGGCAGCAGGTGGGCGTTCGGGCCGCCGACGTAGCGGAACAGCGGCAGCCCGCTGGAGTCGGCGGCGGCGCGGGCGACGGCGAGGCTGACGCCGAGCATCGCGTTCGCGCCGAGCCGGCTCTTGTCGGGCGTGCCGTCGAGGTCGAGCAGCACCTGGTCGACGATCCGCTGCTCGCTGGCCTCGATGCCGAGCAGCTCCGGGCCGATCGTCTCGAGCACGGCGTGGACGGCCTGCTGGACGCCCTTGCCGGCGTACCGGCCCTGGTCGCCGTCGCGCAGCTCGACGGCCTCGAACTCGCCGGTGCTGGCACCGCTCGGCACCGCCGCCCGCGTGAGGGTGCCGTCGTCGAGGGCGACCTCGACCTCGACGGTGGGGTTGCCGCGCGAGTCGAGGATCTCGCGGGCGCCGACGGCCTCGATGGAGGGCACGGTGCTCCTTGCAGGGGACGGGTGGCGGGCGGCGCCGAGCCTACGCGGGGCCCTCCCGGCCCTCGGGGAGGCGTGCCGGTCAGGCCCGGCGCAGCCGCGCGCCGACCTCGACCCGGGCCGTTCCGGACGTGCGGGCGTAGAAGCCGCGCATGCCGTGGTCGAGGTCCTCCAGCGCGGTCCGCACGGCGTCGCCGTCGGCCGCTGCGGCGAGGTCGTCGAGGCAGAAGCGGCTGAACTCGACGCACGGCGGGGCGGGCACGACGTCGGTGAGCAGCAGCCAGCCGTCCGCCGTCTCGAGCTCGAGCGGACCGGCGAGGTCGGTCCACGGCCCGCCGGTGTCGAGCAGCAGGCTCTCACCGGCGGCGCCGTCGACCACGTGCGGGCCGTACGTCGCGCGCATCCGGGCGTAGTGCGTGCGGGGCAGCAGCGACAGCCCGTTGACCAGCTTCACGTTGCGGGTGTCGGGGTGGTCGGCGTGGTGCACGTCGAGCACCGGACCGTCAGGCGTCAGCCCGCGGACACCGCGAGGGCCGATCTCGAGGGCGGTGACCTCGAGCAGCGGTGCGGGGTCGTAGACGCGGGCGCCGCGCTCGCCCGGCTTGAGCCGGGAGCGCTGCACCTGCAGCCGGGTCACGGTGCCGAGGACGTCCATCGGGTGCTCCACTCGTCGGGGGTCAGGTCGGCGGGGTCACGGCCCTCGTCGAGCAGAGCGCCCTCGAGCGCGGCCAGCCGGTCGCGGAACCCGCGCGCGGTGGTGCGCAGCGCCGCCTCCGGGTCGACGCCCTCGGCGCGGCAGCGGGCGACGAGCTCCCACAGGGCGCCGCCGTGACCGTCGGGTGCGTCGGCCGGGACACCGAGCCGCGCGGCGCGCTTCTGCAGCTTCGCCGCGAGCAGCAGCGCCGGCTGCGAGAGCGGCACCCCGTCGGTCACCGACGTGCGGCCCTTCTCGGCCTGCTTGAGCGCCTCCCACGAGCCCTCGAGGTCGTCCGGGCTGCTGCCCGCGAACACGTGCGGGTGGCGCCGGACCAGCTTGTCGACGAGGTCGCCGGCGACGTCGTCGACCGACCACGGCTCGTCGGCCTCCTGCGCCAGGCGCGCGTGGAACACGACCTGGAGCAGGACGTCGCCGAGCTCCTCACGCAGGTCGACCAGGTCACCGTCCTCGAGCGCCTGGTAGGCCTCGTAGGCCTCCTCGACCAGGTACGGCATGAGCGAGGTGTGGGTCTGCCGCGCGTCCCACGGGCAGCCGCCGGGCGAGCGCAGCCGGTCCATGACGGCGACGACGTCGAGCAGGCGGGCGCCGGGCGGGTCGTAGGAGGCCTGCACGAACTCGACCTGCGGGCCGCCCCGGGTGGCCGCCGTCCCGAGCGCTCGCACGAGGTCGGCGTCGGCGGTGCCGGCCGAGAGCCACACGACGGTGTCACCGCCGTCGGCGCGCGCCAGCAAGTCGTCGGCGGACGGTGCGACGACAGTCACGTCGACGCCGGCGTCGCGCAGGTACGGGACCTGCGGGTGCGCGCCGTCCGCCGTGAGGACCGGCCCCGACCGCAGCGCCTGCCAGGCGGGCCAGGACAGCAGCCCCGGCGGGATGCGCGGGGAGCAGGCGACGACGACGACCCGTCCGGCCACTAGCCGGCCGGCGTGGGAGCGGTCTCGGCGGGAGCGGTCTCGGCGGGAGCGCCCGTGTCGGCGGGCGCGGGGGCGTTCGGGTCCAGCGGCGCGTTCGGGTCCAGGCCCGGGACCGCGTCATCGGTGGGCTGCACGAGCACGCCGTTGGGGTCAGGGGCGTCGACGACGCTCACCGTCCGGGCGTCCCAGCGACCGAACCGCGGGTTCACCGTGACCCCGAGGTCGTCGGCCGTCTCGGCCAGCAAATCGGCCTTGGCCTGCTCGATCTCGGCCGCCAGCGCCTTGCGGCGCAGCTCGGGGGTGGCCTCGGCGAGCGTGGTCGTCTGGCGCTCGACGGAGTTGATCACGTGCCAGCCGAACTCGGTCCTGGCGATGCCGTAGCCGCCCTCCGGGAGGGCGAACAGCACCTTCTCGAACTCCGGGACGAACTGCCCGCGCGGCGCCAGGCCCAGGTCGCCGCCGGCGTCCTTGTTGCTGGTGTCGGTGCTGAACTGCGCTGCCAGCGCGACGAACCGGCTGGGCTCGGCCTGGACGGTGGCGAGGATCGTGCGGGCGGTCGCCTGGTCCGGCACGAGGATGTGGCGCGAGCGCACCCGGTCGTACTGCGCGATGTCCTGCTGGTACAGCGCCTCGAGCTGGGCGCGCGGCACGGCGACGTCCTCGACGAGCTCGTCGCCGAGGGCCTGCTCGAGCACGAGGTCGCGGACGAACAGGTCGAGCTCCTGCGGGGAGACGCCGCTCTGCGCGGCCTGCGTCTCGAGGGTGGCGCGGTCGCCGGCGCCCTCGACGAAGACCGCCAGCTGCGCGGCGACGTCGCCGTCGGAGACCGTCACGCCCTCGCGGCGGGCGGCCTCCTGCAGCACCTCGCGCTTGACCAGGCGGTCGAGCACCTGGCGCTGGAAGCCGGCCCGGTCGGCGCCGAGCTGCTGGGCGGCCTGCGGGTCGGCGAGCCCCTCGTCGACGGCCTGCTCGAGGCTGGCCGTCGAGATCCGCGTGTCGCCGACGAGCGCGGCGGCGCCCGGCCGCAGCTGGCCGCCGCAGCCGGTCAGCAGCAGGCCGGCCAGTGCGGCCGTCACGGCCAGGCGAGAGGTGCGGGTCACGAGAGGGGGGTCCTTCCGAGCAGGGACGGGGTGCCTACAGGTTGCCAGACGGCGTGCGAGCCAGGCCGGGGGTGATCGCCGGTCAGGCGGTGGCCGCCGCCGCCGCTGCGGCGACGCTGTCGCCGAGGACCGCCTCGAGCAGCGCGCGGCACCAGTCGAGCAGCGCGTCGTCGCGCAGCGGCTGGCCGCCGATGCGGGCGGTCGTCGGCCGCGGGACCAGCACCGTGCCGATGGTCGGCTTGACCAGGGAGCGGGGGTAGAGCCGCTGCAGCCGCATGGTCTGCGACTCGCGCAGCTGCAGCGGCGCGAAGCGCACCTGGTTGCCCTGGACGCTGACCTCGGTCAGGCCGTACCGGCGCGCGTGCACCCGGAACGTCGCGACCGACAGCAGCCGCTCGACCGGGTCCGGCAGCGGGCCGTACCGGTCGGCGAGCTCGGCGCGGACCGCGGCGATGGCGGGCTCGTCGTAGGCCGCCGCGAGCCGCCGGTAGGCCTCGAGCCGCAGCCGCTCCCCCGGGATGTAGTCGTGCGGCAGGTGCGCGTCGACGGGCAGGTCCACCTTGGTGTCGGGCACGGCCTCCTCCTCGGGAGCGCCGCCGCGCTTGAAGTCCGACACCGCCTCGCCGACCAGCCGCATGTAGAGGTCGAAGCCGACGCTGGCGATGTGGCCGCTCTGCTCGCCGCCGAGCAGGTTGCCGGCGCCGCGGATCTCGAGGTCCTTCATCGCCACCGCCATGCCCGCGCCGACCTCGGTGTTCTGCGCGATCGTCGCGAGGCGGTCGTGCGCCAGCTCCGTGAGCGGCTTGTCCGGCGGGTAGGTGAAGTACGCGTACGCCCGCTCGCGACCGCGACCGACGCGTCCGCGGATCTGGTGCAGCTGCGACAGGCCGAACGCGTCGGCCTTGTCGACGATCAGGGTGTTGGCGTTGGGGATGTCCAGACCCGACTCGACGATCGTCGTGCAGACCAGGACGTCGTAGTCCTTCTCCCAAAACCCGACCATGACCTGCTCGAGCTCGGCCTCGCCCATCTGCCCGTGCCCGGTCGCGATGCGCGCCTCCGGCACGAGCTCGCCGAGCCGCTTGGCGACCCGGTCGATCGACTCGACCCGGTTGTGCAGGAAGAAGACCTGCCCCTCGCGCAGCAGCTCGCGCCGGATCGCTGCGCTGATCTGCCTCTCGTCGTACGGGCCGACGAAGGTCAGCACCGGGTGCCGCTCCTCCGGCGGGGTGAGGATCGTCGACATCTCGCGGATGCCCGTGAGGCTCATCTCCAGGGTGCGCGGGATCGGGGTGGCGGACATCGTCAGGACGTCCACCGCTGTGCGCATCTGCTTGATGAACTCCTTGTGCTCGACGCCGAACCGCTGCTCCTCGTCGACGATCACCAGGCCCAGGTCCTTGAAGCGGGTGTCCTTGCTGAGCAGCCGGTGGGTGCCGATGACGACGTCGACGGTCCCCTCGCGGACCCCCTCCATCACCTCGTCCTGCTCCCGGTCGGAGTTGAAGCGGCTGACCGCGCGCACCGTCACCGGGAACTGCTGGAAGCGGTCGCGGAAGGTGCCGTAGTGCTGCTGCACGAGCAGCGTGGTCGGCACCAGGATCGCGACCTGCTTGCCGTCCTGCACGGCCTTGAACGCTGCCCGGACGGCGATCTCGGTCTTGCCGTAGCCGACGTCGCCCATGACGACCCGATCCATCGGGACCGGCTTCTCCATGTCGGCCTTGACCTCCTCGATCGCCTCGAGCTGGTCGGGCGTCTCGACGTACGGGAAGGCGTCCTCGAGCTCGCGCTGCCACGGCGTGTCCGGGCCGAAGGCGTGACCGGGCGCGGCCATGCGCGCGCTGTAGAGCTGGATCAGGCCGGCGGCGATGTCCTTGACGGCCTTGCGCGCGCGGCCCTTGCGCTTGGCCCAGTCGCCGCCGCCGAGCCGGTCGAGCGAGGGCGCCTCGCCGCCGACGTACCGGGTGACGAGCTCGAGCTGGTCGGTCGGGACGAACACCCGGTCGCCGGGCTGGCCCTTCTTGCTGGGTGCGAACTCGAGGATGAGGTACTCCCGGGTCGCTCCCTGGACGGTGCGCTGCACCATCTCGACGTAGCGCGCGACGCCGTGCTGCTCGTGCACGACGGTGTCGCCGGCCTTGAGCTGCACCGGGTCGACCGCGTTCTTGCGCTTGCTCGGCATGCGCTTGCTGACGTCCTTGGCCCCGGTGCCGCGGGTGCCGGTCAGGTCGTGCTCGGTGAGCAGGACGGTGCGCAGCAGGTCGCTGCGGAAGCCGGACTCGAGGCAGCCGGTCGACAGGTGGACGACGCCGGCCTCCAGCTCGCCGGTGACGTGCTCGTCGAGCCGGGCGGGCACCTCGGCGTCCTTGAGCAGCTCGTGCAGGCGCTGCCCAGGGCCGTGCCCCTCGGTCGTCACGACGACGCGCCAGCCGTCCGCCGTCCACTGCTTGAGGTCGGTGATCGCGCGCTCGAGCTCGCCGCGGTAGGCCGGCGGCTGCTTGGCGGCGAGCACGACCGCGTCGTCCTCGAGGTCCTCGTCGGCGGTGAACGGCGACAGCGACCACCACGGCAGGCCGATGCTGCCGGCGTGCTCGCGGACGTCGACCAGGGTGCGGTAGGCCGCCGCACCGAGGTCGATCGGCGCCTGGCCGCCGACCGACGCGGTGGCCCAGGAGGCCTCGAGGAACTCCTGGCTGGTGCGCACCAGGTCGTGCGCGCGGGTGCGGACCTTCTCCGGGTCGCAGACGACGACGCTGGTGTGCGGCGGCAGCTCGTCGACCAGCAGCATCAGCTCGTCGACCAGCACGGGCGCCAGCGCCTCCATGCCCTCGACCGGGTGGCCGTCGGCGATCTTGACGCAGATCTCGGACAGCTCGGGGTGGGCCTCGCCGAGCAGCCGGGCGCGCTCGCGGACCTCCGGGGTGAGCAGCAGCTCGCGGCAGGGCGGCGCCCACAGGCCGTGCTCGACCTCACCGAGGCTGCGCTGGTCGGAGACCTTGAACGAGCGGACCTCCTCGACCGTGTCGCCCCACCACTCGACCCGGACCGGATGCTCCTCGGTCGGCGGGAACACGTCGAGGATGCCGCCGCGCACAGCGAACTCACCGCGCTTCTCGACCAGCTCGACCCGGGCGTAGGAGATGTCGACCAGCCGGCGGACGACGCCGTCCGGACCGCCGTCGACGTCCTGGCCCTTGTGCAGCTGCACCGGCTCCAGGTCACCCAGACCCGGCACCTGCGGCTGCAGGATGCTGCGCACCGGCGCGACGACGACGTCGAGCGGACCGGTCGCCGGGTCGTCGCTGCTGGGGTGGCGCAGCCGGCGCAGGACGGCGAGCCGGCGGCCCACGGTGTCGGCGCGGGGGCTCAACCGCTCGTGCGGCAGCGTCTCCCAGCTCGGGTAGAGCGCGACGCGGTCGGGGTCGATCAAGGACGACAGGGCGGCGACGAGGTCCTCGGCCTCACGGCCGGTGGCGGTCACGGCGAGCACGGTGCGTCCCTGACCGACCAGCCCGGCGAGGACGAACGGACGCAGCCCGACCGGGCCGGTCAGGTCGAGCGCGCTCGTGGTCGGCGAGGCCAGCACCTGGCGCAGGGCGGGGTCGCCGGTGACGACGTCGAGCAGACCGCGGAGGGACAAGGGTGGGCCTCTCAGGCAACGCGAGGAGCCCCGCACGACCGAGGGCCGGGGGGTGGGAGCGCCTCCCGGCGCCTACCCCAGAGTACGCGGGGGCGTGCAGCCGGACGTGTATCAGGCAGTCCGGTCCCGGCTCGACAGGGACATGCACCGAGCGGCCCGACGAGCGGGGTGGCTCGTCGCGGCGGCCCTGCTGCTGGCGGTCGGCTGGCTGGCGCTGGGCGCGTGGCAGGCCCATCGGGACCTGACGTCCGCGCGGGACCGCATCCCGTCGCTGCGCGCCGCCGTCGAGGCCGGCGACACCGCAGCGGTACGGGCACTGGTCGGCCGGCTGCAGGCGGAGACGGCGTCTGCCCGGTCCAGCACGCACGGCCCGCTCTGGGCGGCGGCCGCGGCGGCGCCCTGGGCCGGCGACACGGCCCGCGCCCTGCAGGGGGTGACCGCGACCGTCGACGACGTGGCGCGCGTGCTCCCCTCGCTGGTGGACGCGATGCAGGCGCTCGACCCCGCCCGGCTCATGCCGGAGGGCGACCGGCTCGAGCTCTCGGCGCTGTCCGAGGCGGAGCCGCTGCTGGCCGAGGCCGACGCCGCCCTCACCGCTCTGGACGCTCGCGGACCGGGCAGGGGGCGGGTGCTGCCCGCCCTCGCGAGGGCGCAGTCCGACCTGCAGGACGACGTGGACCTGCTCCGCAAGGTCGTCGGCACCGCGCTGAGAGCCAGCCGCCTGCTGCCGCCCGTCCTCGGCGCCGACGGTCCCCGGCGCTACTTCGTGGGCTTCCAGACCAACGCCGAGAGCCGCGGCACAGGCGGGCTGGTCGGCGCCCACGGCCTGCTCGTCGCCGACCGGGGCCGCCTGTCGATGCCGGTCCTGGGCAAGGACACCGACCTGTCCGAGACGCGCTCCGTGACCGATCTCGGCGCGGACTACCGCGCCCTCTACGGCCGGGACACCGAGCTGTGGAGCAACACCAACCTCAGCCCGCACTTCCCGTACGCCGCCCGCCGCTGGATCGACGTCTGGGAGGAGCACACCGGCCAGCGGCTCGACGGCGCGCTGGCGACCGACCCCGTCGCCCTCGCCCACCTGCTCGGCGTCCACGGCGACGTCGCGCTGCCGGACGGCGAGCGCATCACGGCGGACGGGGTGGTGCACCTCACCGAGTGGGAGGCCTACTCGCGCTTCGACGGACGGGACGAGGCGCGCAAGCAGTTCCTCGTCGACATCGCCCGCGCTGTCGTCGGTGAGCTGCTCGACGGGTCCGTGGACCTGCGCGAGCTGGCGACCGGCATGCGGGACGTCGTCGCGGACCGGCGCCTGGTCGCATACAGCACCCACCCTGACGAGCAGCGGGCCCTCGAGGACGCGTCGCTCGCCGGCACGGTCCCGGTGGACGCGGCGCCCTACGCGGCGGTCGTCGTCAACAACGCGGCCGGCAACAAGCTCGACTACCACCTGCGCCGAGAGGTCGTCTACGAGCTCGGTCCGTGCACGGCCGGCACGCGGGAGACGGTGCTCCGCGTACGGCTGACCAACGACGTGCCGGAGGGGCCGCTGGCGGACTACGCCAGCGGGCGCGGGGACCTGCCGGACGGCGCCCCGTTCCGCCGCGGGTCGAACAAGCTGCACGTCGCGGTGTACGCCACCAGCGGCGCGACGCTCCAGACCGCCAGCCTCGACGGGGTCGGCAAGGCCGTGCACTCCGGCCAGGAGCGGGGTCGTCCGGTCTTCGTGCTGCCGGTGGAGCTGCAGCGCGGCCAGTCCCGCGTCCTCACGCTGAGGCTGACCGAACCGGCCCGGGAGGGCTCCGTGCGCGTGCCGGTGCAGCCGCTCGTCCTCCCCCAGGTCACGACCGTGGTGGACCGCGGGTGCCCCGCCGCGCAGCGCCGTGTATCAACCTCCGCTGCCCTGACCTCCTGACAACCACATCAGAGCCCGTAGGAGGCAGCATGCTCTCGACCCCCCGCCTGGCCGCCGGCACGCTCGTCGCGGCGACGCTCGTCGCGGCGACGCTCGGCCTGTCGGCAGTAGCGGCCTCCGCGCAGACGGCGCCGGTCTACCCGCCGACGCTGCCGTCGCCGTCGCCGTCGGCTCCTCCTGCCTCACCGTCGGCGTCGCCCTCAGCGCCGGCATCCCCGTCGGCGCCCCCGGCGTCACCGTCGGTGTCTCCGCCCGCCTCACCTCCTGCCTCACCCTCCGCCTCGCCCATCGGCGGCGGTGGCGGCGGACCGGCCGTGTCGCCGGCGCCCTCGCTGTCCCCGTCCCCGTCCCCGTCCCCGTCCCCGATCACGGGCGGTGGCGGCGGACCGGCCACCACGCCGGACCGACCCACGGCGCTGCCCTTCACCGGGACGGAGATCGCCGGTGCCACGGCCGTCGGGCTGGGCGCGGTCGCGGTGGGAGCCGCGTTCGTCATGGCCGGACGGCGACGTCGAGCCCGCGCCTGACCGTCAGGCGGCCGGCGCGTAGGGGTTGAGCAGCTGGTCGACCGGGGCGTCGTCGTCGGTGAGCACCTGGGCGTCGCCGGCGAAGTCCTGGCTGGCAGCGCGGCCCACCACGGACGCCGCCTCGCCTCGCACCTCGGCTCGTTCGAGCAGCAGGTCGACCGGTAGCGGCCGGTCGCTGCCGACGAGGACCAGGTTGCCGCCGTCACGGCCGGCGAGCGGTGCCATCAGCGCGACGTCGTCGAAGGCCTCGAGCAGGGTGGCGGTCTCGGCGCGGGCGAAGCCCAGCGGCGGGAAGTCGATGACGTTCAGGACGTACACGCCGCCGGGCACGAGCACCCGCTCCACCTGCTCGACCATCTCCCGGGTCGTGAGGTGCCACGGCACGGCCAGGCTGCCGAAGGCGTCACCGACGACGACGTCGTACGTCCCGCTCGGCTGGTCAAAGATCTCGGTGCGGGCGTCGCCGACCACGACCTCGAGGTCCGGTCCGGTCTCCAGGCCCATCCGCTCCCGGTCGAGATCGGGGACCTGCGGGTCGACCTCGAGGACGGTGCTGCGCGAGCCGGGGCGCACCGCGGCCAGGTGGCGCGGGACCGACCCTCCCCCGAGCCCGAGGTGCAGCACCCGCAGCGGCCCGGCCGGCTGCACGGCCAGGACGTCGGCGATCCGCTGCGTGTAGGCGAACTCGAGGTGCGCTGGGTCGTCGAGGTCGACATAGGAGTGGCGCAGGCCGTCGAGCAGCAGCGTCCGACCGCCCTCCCGCTCCGGGTCCACCTCGACGGACGCGCAGTAGTAGCGCGTCTCGACCTCGCACGTGCTGTCGGCGACGACCAGCCAGCCGGCGGTCAGGGCCGTGAGGGCGACCAGACCGACGAGCGGCGGCGCCGACACGGTCCGCGGCAGGACGACGGCGACGACCAGCCCGGACACCACCAGCGCGAGCCCGGTGAGCAGCAGCAGCGTCGACGTCGGGAAGGCGGCGAGCAGGACGAACCCGGTGAGGAACGTCCCGGCCAGCGCCCCGAGGGTGCCGACAGCCGACAGCCGCCCGACGGTCTGGCCCGTCTCGGCGAGGGTCTGCAGTCGCAGCTTGACGACCCCGGGGGTGACCGTCGACAGCACCATCGCCGACGGCGCGACGGCCAGCAGGACCAGCACCACCGTGCCGACCGGGCCGAGGCTGCGGAAGCCGCCGCCGACCGCGAAGACCGTCGGACGCGCCCCGAGCAGCAGGGCGCCGCCGAGCGCGACGGCCGGACCCAGCCAGCGGCGGGGGTCGACCCGGTCGGCGAGCCGTCCGCCGACCGACGCGCCCAGCGCGATCGCCGCCAGCGCCACGCCGATGGCGGCCGTGTAGGTCTCGAGCGTCAGCCCGACGTACGGCGCGACCAGGCGGCTGACGAGCACCTCGAGCACCAGCACCGCGGCCGAGGACAGCAGGACCAGGAACGTCGCAAGGGGGGCAGGCACCGCACCATCCTCGCCCAGCAGCTCTGCGGTGGCCGACCGGCTACGCGGGACCGTCGACGTGGAAGACGTTCTGGGCCAGCTCGAGCGGTCCGGCGACCAGCGCCTCGACGGCGTCCGCGGCCCGGTCGACGTGGAAGGCCAGCTCCTTCTTCTCGGTCGCCGAGAAGTCCTTGAGGACGAAGTCGGCCGGGTCCTGGCGTCCCGGCGGCCGGCCGATGCCCACGCGCACGCGCAGGTACTCCTTGCTGCCGAGCGACTTCGTGAGGGACTTCAGCCCGTTGTGGCCGTTGTCGCCGCCACCGGCCTTCAGCCGCAGCGTGCCGTAGGGGATGTCGAGCTCGTCGTGCACCACGACGATCTGCCCGACCGGCACCTTGAAGAAGTCACGCAGGCTGGCGACCGGTCCGCCGGACTCGTTCATGTAGCACTTCGGCTTGGCCAGCAGCGTGCGCTGGTCGCCGAAGCGCGTCTCGACCAGGTCGGCCCGGCCCTTGTGGGCCTTGAACCGGGCGCCGACCCGCTCCGCGAGCAGGTCGAGCACCATGGACCCGACGTTGTGCCGGTTGCCGGCGTACGTCGGGCCCGGGTTGCCGAGCCCGACGACCAGCCAGTCGGACAACTACCCGGCGGGCGTCTCGGACGCAGCCTCGGCGTCGTCGCCCTCGGCCTTGTCGCCGTCGGCAGCCTCGCCGGCCTCCTCGGCCAGCTCGGCCTCGGCCTCGGCCAGCTCGGCCTCGAGCTGCTCCTCGGACACGACGCCCAGGATCGCGACGATGACGTGGTCCGGGTCCTGCGCCAGTTCGGTGCCGGCGGGCAGCTTGACGTCGCCGGCGGACAGGCTGGAGCCCGCGCGCTTGCCGGCGATGCTGAGCTCGAGGTGGTCGGGCAGGGCGGTCGCGTCGGCGGTGACGGTCAGCGTCATCGTCTGCTGGTCGACCAGGGTCTCCGGGGCCGCCTCGCCGGTCAGGTGGACCGGGACCTCGACGGTGACGCGCTCGCCCTTGCGGACGGCGACGAGGTCGACGTGCTCGAGGTGGCCCTTAATCGGGTCGCGCACGATGACCTTCGGGAGGGCGAGCTGGTCGCCGTCCTCGGTCTGCAGGGTGAGCAGCGCGTTGGCGTCGTGCTTGAGCGCGAGCATCAGCTCGTGGCCCGGCAGGGTGAAGTGGCGGGGCTGCTCGCCGTGCCCGTACAGCACGGCCGGGACCTTGTTGGCCCGGCGGATGCGGCGCGAGGGCCCCTTGCCGAACTCGGTGCGGGGCTCAGCGGCGATGCGGACCTCGGACACAGCGGGACTCCTCGAACAGCTCTTGCAGATGGGGGGCGCGAGTGCGCGCCAGAGGAGTCTAGCCGCGTCCTGGCTCGGCAGCCTCGGCCGTGTCCTCCACCGACTTCAGCCTCGCGCGGTAGGCCGCCACGTGCATCCTGTTGCCGCAGTTGCCGGTGTCGCAGTAGCGGCGGGACCGGTTGCGCGACAGGTCGACGAACACGGCCTCGCATTCCGGCGCCTCGCACAGCCGCAGCCGCGCGAGCCCGTCCTCGCGCAGCACCTCGACCAGCGCCATGCCGGCGTCGGCGCCGAGCCGGCTCGCCACCCGTGCCGACAGGGCGGTGAAGTGCAGGTGCCAGTCGTGGCCGTCGTGGTCGGTGAGCTGGGGCAGGGCGCCGGCCTCGGCGACCATCCCGTTGACCACGGCGGTGGCGGTGCGCATGTCCCGCGCGGTCCAGACCGCCCGCAGTCGCGGGCGCAGCGCGTGGACCTCCTCGAGGTCCTCGGAGGAGACCGACCGGGAGCCGCTGATCTCGTGCTCGGTGAGGAACGCCCGCAGCCGTGCCAGGTCGGGCAGCCCCTCGGTGCCGTTGGCGCGGCTGTTGACCAGGTCGACGGCCAGGGTGAGGGCGCGGGCGACGTCATGTGCGACATGCATCTTGACTCCTGACAGCGAGACCTGCGACTGTCATGAGCGTACGACGCCGACGCTCGTGAAGGGACCCTCGTGGAGCGGATGGGACGCAGTCCCGTGCTGGTCGCCCTCCTGGGTGCCCTGGCGATCGCGTGGTCCGGCCCGCTGGTGCGCCTGGCCGAGGTCCCGCCGTCGACCGCCGCGGTCGGGCGCTGCCTGCTCGCCCTGCCCGTGCTCGCACTGCTGTCGCGCCGCGAGGACCGTCGCTGCGGCCCGCTGCCGGGCCGCACGCGCCTGGTCGCCGCCGTCGCCGGCGCCTTCTTCGCCTGCGACCTGGTGCTGTGGCACCACGCCATCGAGGCGGTCGGCGCGGGCCTGGCCACCGTGCTGGGCAACCTGCAGGTGCTGGTGGTCGCCGTCGTCGCGTGGTGGCTGCTCGGCGAGCGGCCGCACGCCGGGCTGCTGGCGTCCGTCCCGGTCCTGCTGCTCGGCGTGGCCCTGGTCGGCGGCGTGCTGGGCGGTGAGACGTACGGCCGTGACCCGAGGCTGGGCGTGCTGCTCGGTCTGGCGACCTCGGTGGCCTACGCCGGGTTCCTGCTCGTGCTGCGGCAGGGCGGCAAGGACCTGCGCCGGCTGGCCGGCCCGCTGCTGTGGGCGTCCGGCTCGGCCGCCGTCGTCGCCACCGGGCTGGGTCTCGCGCTCGACGAGCTGGTCGTGCCCGGCTGGAGCTCGGTCGGCTGGCTGCTCGCGCTCGCGATGACCGCTCAGGTCCTCGGCTGGCTGTTCATCTCCAGCTCACTCCCCCGCCTGCCCGCCGCCCTGACCGCGGTCCTGCTGCTGGCGCAGCCCGTCGCCGCCCTCGCGATCAGCGGGCTGGTCCTCGGCGAGACGCCGACGACCGTGCAGTACGCCGGGGCGCTGTGCGTCCTGGTCGGCGTCGTGCTTGCGACGGCGACCCGGCCCAGGCCGCCGCCGGCCGCCGCGCTCGAGGTGCGGGAGCCGGTCAGGGTCTAGGCCGCGCCGTCAAACAGGCTGGTGACCGAGCCGTCCTCGAAGACCTCGGAGATGGCGCGCGCGATGAGCGGGGCGATGGACAGCACGGTGAGCCGGTCGAAGCGGCTCTCGTCCAGGATCGGCAGCGTGTTGGTGACGACGACCTCGCTGATGCGGCTGTTCTTGAGCCGGTCGACGGCCGGGCCCGACAGCACCCCGTGCGTGGCCGTGACGATGACGTCCGCGGCCCCGTTGTCGAACAGCAGCTCGGCGGCCTTGGTGATCGTGCCGCCGGTGTCGATCATGTCGTCGACGAGGATGCAGGTTTTGCCCTTGACCTGACCGACGACCTCGCCGACCTTCACCTCGTTAGGGACGTTCGGGTCGCGGCGCTTGTGGATGATCGCCAGCCCGGCGCCGAGGCGGTCGGTCCAGCGCTCGGCGACGCGCACCCGGCCGGCGTCCGGCGACACGACGACCAGGTCGCGGTCGCCCCAGTTCGCCTCGACGTGGTCGGCCAGCAGCGGCAGCGCGAACAGGTGGTCGACGGGGCCGTCGAAGAAGCCCTGGATCTGGGCGGTGTGCAGGTCGACGGTCATCAGCCGGTCGGCGCCGGCCGTCTTGAACATGTCGGCCACGAGGCGGGCGCTGATCGGCTCGCGCCCGCGGTGCTTCTTGTCCTGGCGGGCGTAGGGGTAGAACGGCATGACGACCGTGATCCGCTTGGCCGAGGCGCGCTTGAGCGCGTCGACCATGAGCAGCGTCTCCATCAGCCAGGTGTTCACCGGCGTGGTGATGCTCTGCACGACGAACGCGTCGCTGCCGCGGACGGACTCCTCGAAGCGGACGAAGATCTCGCCGTTCGCGAACTCGTACGCGCTCGTGGGCACCGGCATGGTGCCGAGCGCACCGCCGACCTCCGCGGCCAGCTCGGGGAACGCGCGTCCCGAGAACAGCATGAGGTTCTTCGAGCTCTCGATGGTCAGGCCGGTCATGACTGCTTCTCCTGGTGGTGGTGTCCGCCGTCGCCGCGCCTGCGCGCGACCCAGCCCTCGATGTTGCGCTGCCGTGCGCGTCCCACGCCGAGGGCTCCGGCGGGCACGTCGTCGGTGATGACGGAGCCGGCCGCCGTGTAGGCGCCGTCCCCGACGGTGACCGGCGCGACCAGCATCGTGTCGCTGCCGATGCGCACGTCGTCGCCGATCGTCGTGCGGTGCTTGGCGCGCCCGTCGTAGTTGACGACGACGGTGGCAGCGCCCACGTTGCTGCGCTCGCCGATGACGGCGTCGCCGACGTAGGACAGGTGGGGCACCTTGCTGCCCTCCCCGATCGTGCTGGCCTTGATCTCGACGAAGCCGCCGGCCTTGGACCCGCGTCCGAGCACCGTGCCGGGACGCAGGTAGGTGTACGGGCCGACGTTCGCCCGCGGGCCGATGACGGCGCCGACGCAGTGCGCCTTGAGGACGGTCGCGTCCTCGCCGACCTCGGTGTCGAGCAGCGTGGTGTCCGGGCCGACGACGGCGCCCGCCGCGACGGTCGTCAGGCCGTGCAGCTGGCACCCCGGGCGCAGTTCGGCGTCGGCCTCGATCGCGACCTGCACGTCGATCCAGGTGGTCTCGGGGTCGACGACGGTGACGCCGGCGCGCTGGTGCTGCTCGACGACGCGGTCGCGCAGCAGCCGCCGGGCCTGCGACAGCTGCACGCGGTCGTTGATGCCGTTGGTCTCGACCGCGTCGGCCGCGACGTGCGCGGCGACCGGCAGTCCGGCGGCGCGGTGGAGGGCGATGACGTCGGTGAGGTACTCCTCGCCCTGCGCGTTGTCGGTCGTGAGCCCCTCGAGCGCGTCCCGCAGGTGGGCCGCGTCGAAGGCGTAGACGCCGGCGTTGACCTCGGTCAGGGCGAGCACCTGCGCGTCGGCGTCCTTGTGCTCGACGATCGCGACGACCCCACCGGCTGCGTCGCGCACGATGCGGCCGTAGCCGGTCGGGTCGTCGAGGTGCGCGCTCAGCAGCGTCGTCGCGGCGCCACGGGCGTGGTGCTCGTCGACCAGCAGCCGCAGCGTCTCGGCGCGCAGCAGCGGCGCGTCGCCGGGCACGACGACGACGGTCCCCTCGAGCTCGCCGAGCCCCTCGAGGGCGACCCGGACGGCGTGGCCCGTCCCGTTCTGCTGCTCCTGCACGACGGCGGTCGCAGCCGGGTCGATCTCGGCGAGGTGGGCGGTGACCTGCTCGCGCGCGTGGCCCACGACGACCACCAGGTGGTCGGGCTGCAGCGAGCGGTTCGCGGCGACGACGTGGCCGAGCAGCGTCCGGCCGAGCAGCTCGTGCAGCACCTTGGGCGTTCGCGTGCTCTTCATCCGGGTGCCCTCGCCCGCGGCCAGGACGACGACCGCGGCCAGGCGCGCGTCGATCACGAAGGCTCCTCGCGGTGGCGGGGTGGTCACCGGAGAGCCCGGCCCCGCCAGACTACCGACTCGCCGTCAGCGCTCCGCGTGACCGGCGAGTCACCGTTCGGCTGCCTGGACTCGGACCAGGATCGCATGGCACCAAAGGCCAGCAGGTTGCCAATTACCCCACAGCCGATCACCGGACCACGACCTCTGGCCCACGACCATCCTGGCAGACCGGGCCCCGTCGGCGTCCGCGCGGCACCCGGCCCGCAGGGCGCGCGGGGCGCGACGTCGGACGGCCGCGGACCTCACACCTGCGGGTCGGGACCGCAGACGCCGGCGATCAGGTCGCGGACGCGTCCACCGGCGAGCTGAGCGGCCCCGACCGGCGACATGGCTGCCAGGACCGGAGAGATGACCTCGGGCCCGACCCAGCGCAGTCCGCCGGTGCGGTGGAGCTCGGCGACGACCCTCGGCAGGTCGAAGTCCCCGTCACCCGGGAGCAGCCGGTTCAGGGTGTCCTCGCGCAGGTCCGCACGCGGCTCGGCGAGGGCGTCATCGATCTGCACGGCGAAGATCCGCTCCCCCGGGACGCTGCGCAGCACGTCGTAGTCGGGGCGCCCGCGGAAGAAGTGCCAGGTGTCGAACAGGATGCCGCCGTTGGCCCGGTCCGCGGCCTGGACGATCGCCCACGCCGTCGCCAGGTCCGCCACCTCCGTCATGGGGATGAACTCGAGGTGGACCTGAGCACCGATGTCGGCGGCCCGGTCGCACAGCACGCCGAACGCCTCAGCGACGTCGACGTCGCGCGCCTTGGCGGGTGGCTGCCCGATCGCCGTCATGGTCACGACCTCGAGCGCCTCGCTCATGCGCAGCGCCTCCTCGGTGCTGAAGCGGCCGAACCTCGAGCCTGCCGGCGGGTCGCCTCCGTACCAGTTCATGACGGGATCCATGACGATCTCCAGCCCGGCGCCGCGGATCTGCTGCCCGAGGTCCCGGGGCGGGGTCCCCTGCTCGGCGGCACGCGCGACGTCCAGCGGGCTGACCGACAGCCGGCTGAAGCCGGCGGCCTGGGCGGCCTCGATGCGAGCCGGGACCGGGCTCTCCAGCCCCACGGTGCCTGACCACAGGACCCAGCCGATGTCGGGCGGGACGGGCATGCGGAGCCTCCCAGCGCTCGTGGCGGCCACGTCACCCGGGCTCGGGAGCGACGGCCGTCGGCCGTGGTCCGGCGGCAGCGCTGCCGGCTCGTACGGATGTCCTAGTCCGGAGTACTTACTAGAGTCAAGCACTATTTTCATCGTCCGCCGGCGACTCCCTGGAAGACCGGAGCGGACAGACGTGCGGCGGGGTCCGGCGTCCGCCCCCCTGCTCCCGCCGGCCGGCCTCACGTCGCAGCGGGCTGGCCGACCTACGGAACCGTAGGTTACGGTCGCGTACCCACGCACCCCAGTTCGAGGACTCCCGCTTTGACTGCCACGCTGCCCGACGCGCCCGTCACGACGATCGAGTACGACGGGGACGAGGCCCGGCCCCTGCAGGACATCCCGCGCACCCGGCTCTGGGCGCGCCTGGAGCAGGTCGCCCTGGCGGCCTTCATCGCCGTCCCGCTGCTGGCGGTCCTCGCCAGCGGCTTCGTGCTGTGGGGCAACGGCCTGTCGTGGCGCGACGTCGTGCTGAGCACCGTCTTCTATGCGGTCAGCGGCCACGGCATCACGGTGGGCTTCCACCGCTACTTCACGCACGGCTCGTTCAAGGCGAAGCGGCCGCTGCGCATCGCGCTGGCGGTCGCCGGCAGCCTGGCCGTCGAGGGCCCGGTCACCCGCTGGGTCGCCGACCACCGCCGCCACCACGCCTACTCCGACAAGGAGGGCGACCCGCACAGCCCCTGGCGCTACGGCACGTCGTTCGGCGCGCTGTGCAAGGGCCTGTGGCACGCCCACATCGGGTGGCTGTTCGACGTGGAGCAGACCGACCAGAAGCGCTTCGCCCCCGACCTGCTCGCCGACAAGGACGTCCACCTGGTCAACCGGCTGTTCCCCGTCTGGGTGCTGGTGAGCCTCGGCCTGCCGGCGCTGCTCGGCGCGGGGTGGGCCGCCGCCGTCGGCGAGTCCGCCGCCACCGGCGCGCTGACCGCGTTCTTCTGGGCGTCCGTCGTCCGCATGTGCGTGCTGCACCACGTCACCTGGTCGATCAACTCGATCTGCCACGCCGTCGGCGACCGGCCCTTCCTCACCCGCGACCAGTCCCGCAACGTCTGGCCGCTGGCCCTGATCTCGATGGGCGAGAGCTGGCACAACCTGCACCACGCCGACCCGACGGCTGCCCGCCACGGCGTGGACCGCTACCAGGTCGACACCAGCGCCGAGCTGATCCGCGGGTTCGAGAAGCTGGGCTGGGCCACGGACGTGCGCTGGGCCAAGCCCGAGCGCCTCGACGCGCGCCGGGTGGCGAACCGGTCCTGACCAGCGCCCTGCCGGTGCCGGTGCGACGGGTGCGCATGACCGGCACGCAGCGCCGCGAGCAGCTGCTCGACGTGGGTCGCTCGCTGTTCGCCGCCCGCGGCTACGACGGCACCTCCGTGGAGGAGGTCGCGCTGCGCGCCGCTGTCTCCAAGCCGGTCGTGTACGAGCACTTCGGCGGCAAGGAGGGGCTGTACGCGGTCGTCGTCGACCGCGAGGTGCAGAGGCTGCTCGCCGACTTCACCGGCGCCCTGTCGGCCGACTCGCCGAAGCGGCTGCTCGAGCAGGCGACGATGGCGCTGCTGACCTACGTCGAGGACCACGCCGACGGCTTCCGGATCCTGGTCCGCGAGTCGCCCGCCCAGCTCGCCGACAGCGGCGGCTTCGCGACGATCATCAGCGACGTCGCCAGTCAGGTGGAGCACATCCTGGCCGCCGAGTTCGCCGCCCGGGGCTTCCAGACGACGCTGGCGGGGCTCTACTCCCAGGCGCTGGTCGGTCAGGTCGCGCTGGTCGGCCAGTGGTGGCTCGACCACCCGGAGCCCAGCCGCGACGACGTCGCGGCCCACCTGGTCAACCTCGCCTGGAACGGCCTGTCGGCCCTCGAGCCGTCGCCGCGGCTGACCACGCTCTAGCCGCGCCGACCCTCAGGCGCCGGTGCCGTGGGTCGTGCGGACGTGCCGGCCGGCCAGCAGGGCCGTCGTCACCAGCAGGGCGCCGGACCCGGCGAGGCCGACCAGCGCGTCGACCGCACCGAAGACCGCCGCGACCGTCCTGTCGACCGAACGCGGGCCCATGACGCCCCTTCCTTCCCGGACCGCGGGTACCCGCGGCCGGTCCACCCACGCGCCGCGGGGTATCCCACGCGCATGCCCGTCCACGTCGGCACCTCCGGGTGGCAGTACCGGGACTGGCGCGGCCGGCTGTACCCGCAGGACCTGCCGCAGCGGCTGTGGCTCGAGCACCACGCGCAGGCGTTCGCGACCGTGGAGGTGAACAACAGCTTCTACCGCCTCCCGGCCCGCGAGGTCTTCGAGCAGTGGGCCGCCCGCACGCCGCCGGACTACGTGGTGACGGTCAAGGCCTCCCGCTTCCTCAGCCACGTCAAGCGGCTGAAGGAGCCGGCCGAGCCGGTGGCCCGGCTGATGGACCGGGCTGCCGGGCTCGGCGACAAGATCGGCCCTGTCCTGCTGCAGCTCCCGCCCGACCTGCAGGTCGACGCCGGACGGCTCGACGCCTGCCTGGCCTGCTTCCCCGAGAGCACCCGGGTCGCGGTCGAGCCGCGTCACCCGTCGTGGTGGGTGCCCGACCTGCGCGAGGTGCTGACGGCCCGCGGCGCCGCCCTGGTCTGGGCCGACCGCGGGTCGCAGCCGGTGGCCCCGCTGTGGCGCACCGCCGACTACGGCTACCTGCGGCTGCACGCCGGCGGCGGCGACGACGTCTGGCCGTACGCGGAGCCGGTGCTGCGGGAGTGGGCCGTCAGGCTGGCCCAGACGTGGGACGACGACGAGGACGTCTTCGCCTACACGAACAACGACCCCGGCGGGGCCGCGGTCAGGGACGCCGTCGCCCTCGCCGGGCTGCTGCGCGAGCAGGGCCGGACGCCCACCCGCGTGCCTCAGTCCTGCGTCGCCTCGTAGAGCTCCATCCAGCTGTCCTCGAGCCCGGCCTTCTCCGCCTGCAGCGCCTTGAGCTCGTCGTCGAGCCGGGCGACCGCGGCGAAGTCGGCTGCCTGCTCGGCCATCTCGGCCTCGATCTTGACCTGGCGGCCGTCGAGCCGGGCGATCTCGCGCTCGACCCGCGACAGCTCCTTCTTGGCCGCGCGCGAGTCACCGCCGCCCTTGCTCTTGGGCGCCGACGCCGGGGCCGCCCGCTTGCGCTTGGCGAGGTACTCCTCGACCCCGCCCGGCAGGGCAGCGACCGTGCCGTCGCCCATAAGCGAGGCGGTCGTGTCGGTGACGCGCTCGAGGAAGTACCGGTCGTGGCTGACGACGATCAGCGTGCCCGGCCAGCCGTCGAGCAGATCCTCGAGGGCGTTGAGGGTGTCGATGTCGAGGTCGTTCGTCGGCTCGTCGAGGATGATCACGTTGGGCTCGCCCATGAGCAGCCGCAGGATCTGCAGCCTCCGGCGCTCGCCACCGGACAGGTCGCCGACGCGGGTCCACTGGGCGTTGCCGGTGAAGCCGAACCGGTCGGCCAGCGACGACGCACCGATCGTCTTGCCGCCGCCGAGGTCGACCACCTTGGCGACCTGCTCGACCGCCTCGAGCACGCGCAGCACCGGGTCGAGCTCGGCGACCTCCTGCGAGAGGTAGGCCGGCTTGACCGTCTGGCCGACGACGACGCGGCCGGTGTCGGGCTCCTGCTGGCCAACGAGCATCTTCAGCACGGTCGACTTGCCGGCGCCGTTGACGCCGACGATCCCGACCCGGTCACCCGGACCGAGGTTCCAGTCGACGTGGGACAGCAGCACCTTGTCGCCGAACGCCAGCGAGACGTCGTGCAGCTCGTAGACCGTCTTGCCGAGCCGGGCGGCCGAGAAGCGCTGCAGGGCGATGCCGTCGCGGGCCGGCGGCTCGTCGGCGATGAGGGCGTTGGCCGCGTCGATCCGGAACTGCGGCTTGCTGGTGCGGGCGGGCGGGCCACGACGCAGCCAGGCCAGCTCCTTCTTCACCAGCTGCAGGCGCTTCTGCTCGGCCGTCGAGGCCATCCGGTCGCGCTCGGCGCGGGCCAGCACGTAGGAGGAGTAGCCACCCTCGTAGGAGTCGACGACGCCGTCGTGCACCTCCCACGTGGTGCTGTTCACCTCGTCGAGGAACCACCGGTCGTGCGTGACGACCAGGTGCGCCTGCACCGGGCTGCGCTGCTTGAGGTGGTCGGCCAGCCAGGCCACGCCCTCGACGTCGAGGTGGTTGGTGGGCTCGTCGAGCACGAGCAGGTCCCACTCCTGCACGAGCAGGGCGGCCAGCGCGACCCGGCGCCGCTCGCCGCCGGACATCGTCTCGATGGTGCTGTCGAGGCCCATCGTGTGCAGGCCGAGGCCGTCGAGCACCTCGCGCACGCGGGCGTCACCGGCCCAGGTGTGCTCGGCCGTCTCGCCGAGGATCGCCTGGTGGGCGGTCAGTCGGACGTCGACCCGCACGTCCTGGGTGAGGACGCCGATCCGCAGCCCGGACGAGTGCGTCACCCGGCCGGAGTGCGGCTCCTCGGCCTTGATGAGCGTCTTGAGCAGCGTCGTCTTGCCGCCGCCGTTGCGGCCGACCACGCCGATCCGGTCGCCCTCGGAGACGCCGAGCGACACCTCGTCCATGAGCAGCCGGGTGCCGTGGGCCACCGTGACGTTCTCGAGGTTGAGCAGGTTCACAGCCATGAAGTCCCCTTCGAGGGCGCGGTGGGCTTCGTCGCGGGCGCGGCGGACATCAGGTCGCCTCCACCACGCGGGCACCGGCGACGGGGCCGTCGGCCCTGCGCACGGTCGAGCAGACGCCCTGTCCGGACAGCGCCGCGGCCAGCGCGACGCCGTGGGCGTCGTCGCGGGCGA
>JAOPVV010000045.1 GCA_025966005.1 Frankiales bacterium | reverse complement strand
CCGAGGCGGCCGCGAGCAGCACGAGGTCGACCGCGGGGGCGACGACGCCCGGAGCGCCGGCGTGCACGGCGCCGACGGTGCGCGTCGTCCAGCTCGGACGGGGGGTCGCGGCGTACAGCCGCGGTCTCAGGGAGGGGACGGCGTCAGGCAGCACGGGGACGCTGAACGGCGCCTCGCTGCGACTGACGGACACGGCTTCTCCTGGACGAGGTGGGGGGGCCCTCGCCGACACCAACGCGCGAGAGGGGAGTTCGTTGCGGTGCCGGCCCGGGGTCTCCGGTGCGCGCGAGGGGGTGTCGGACGCCAGTCTCCCACCCGGCCCACCCGGTGCGAGGGGGCCTACCGGGTGCGAGGGGCGGCCCGGCGGGCCCGGCCGAGCGCCCGCGCCGTCGCGGCGTACGCCGGCTTGGCGGCCATCCGGTCGTCGAACGGCAGCGGCCGCTGGTCGAGGCCGTCCTCCCGCTCGAAGCGCTCCTCGCTGCTGTTGAGCCAGGAGTGCTTGTCCGACAGGCCCCACGACACGACGCCCTCGACCTGCGGCACCTGCAGCACGCAGTCGAGGTAGCGCTGGTAGGCGACGGCGATCTCGCGGTCGCGGGTGACCACGTCACCCGGCAGGTCCTGGTCGGTGATGTCGAGCTCGGTGATGACGATCTTCAGACCCATGGACGCGACGCTGCGCAGGAAGCGCTGGTGCTTGGCCGGGTCGAACTGGCCGCGCACCGCGTGGTGCGCCAGGTGCGCCTGCACCCCCAGGGCGTGGACCGGGACGTCGCGCGACTGCAGGTCGTCGAGCACCCGCAGCATGACGGCCTGGCGGTCGCGCGAGTAGCGGTTGTCGTACTCGAGGTTGTACTCGTTGAGCACCAGTTGGGCGTCCGGGTCGGCCCGGTGGGCGATCGTGAAGGCGTTGTCGATGTAGCGCGGGCCGAGCATCTTCGCCCACGGCGTCGGGTAGTAGCCGGCGCCGTTGGTCGCCTCGTTGACGACGTCCCAGGACCGGACCCGGCCCTTGTAGCGGGTCATGACGGTGGTGATGTGCTCCTCGAGCACGGCCAGCGCGTTGCCCGGGTTGAAGAACTGGGGCAGCTGGAACCAGTACGGGTTCGAGTTGTTCCAGGTGAAGCAGTTGCCGCGCACGTCCATGCCGCGGGCCTCGGCCCACGCGACGGCCTGGTCGGCCAGCAGGAAGTTGTACGGCTGGCCCGGGACGGGGCGCAGCAGGGCCCACTTGAACTCGTTCTCCGGCGCCAGCACGCTGCAGTGCCGGGTGATCAGGTCGGCGTACGACGGGTCGGTGAGCAGGTTGAGCACCGCCGCCGAGCTGCCGAAGTAGCGCCCCGAGCGCCCGGCGGCCGTTCGGAGGGCGGTCTCGCCGACCGCGGCGGCGTCGGGCAGGAGCGTGCGGGGACCGAGCACGCCGGCTCCGACGGCGACGGCCGCGCCCGCCTTGAGCAGGCCTCGGCGGGTGGTCTCCACGGGTGTGCTCCTCGGGTCAGGGGGTGGGGCTCACCCTGGCCAACGCCCGAGCGGTGTCCGGGTGACGCCCTGTCTGCCGGGTTCGTCACGCGTCCGAGCGGGGCAGGGAGGGATCATGGAGCACTTCACGATCGCGACCGTGGCCGAGCAGAGCGCTGACTTCCGACGGGTCCTGTGGACCGGTGAGCACACCCAGCTGGTCATCATGACCATCCCGGTGGACGGGGAGATCGGCGTCGAGAAGCACGACGAGAACGACCAGATCCTCACCTTCGTCAGCGGGACCGGCGAGGCGACGGTGTCGGGGAAGAAGAAGAAGGTCGTCGCGGGCGACCTGGTCGTCGTGCCCGCGGGCACCACTCACAACTTCGTCAACACCGGCCCGAATCCGCTGGTCCTCTACACCGTGTACGGCCCGCCCGACCACGCCGACGGCGCCGTCCACAAGACCAAGCAGCAGGCCGACGCCCTCGAGGCGGCCGGCAAGGACGAGCCCCCGAGCTGAGCGCTCAGGGCCTGAGCGCTCAGGGGTCGACGACGCGGATCCACACGGCGCGGAGCTGGTCGTAGGACGCGTCGAGGACGGCCTGGCGCGGGTCGGGACCGTCGAGCAGGCGGCCGGTGACGAGGGGGCGCAGCGGCGCGAGCCGGGGATCCGCCAGCACCGCGTCGACGGCCGTCCGCTCGCCGCCGACGACGACGGCGTCCAGGGTCGCGGCGGCCGGCAGCAGGACCCGCACCGCCGTGTCCGCCGCGGCCGACAGCATCACCCGAACCTGGCCCTCGCGGCGGCGGGCGAAGCGCTGCTGCGACTGGCCGCCCGCGGCGATCCGGCCGTGCACCTGCCGGGTGGTCACCTTGGACGCGACCAGGCGCGGGCCCTGGAAGACGCCGCAGGCGCAGCCGCCGAGCCGCACCAGCAGGACCCCCACGGTCCGGTCGCGCAGCGCGTGCTCGACCAGCCCGTCGACCAGCGGTCCGAACGGCACCTCGAGCTCGGCGACCGCGCCGTCCTCGGCGACCAGCCGGACCACGTCGGGACCGGCGGTCCGCTCGACCGGTCCGTGCCGTGCGGCGAAGCCGTCGAGCCAGCGCTGCAGGCGCTCGGGGGACGTCGACACCCAGCGCCCGCCGCCGGCGGCCTGCCTCACAGCGGGTGCGACCCGTCGGACTGCCAGGACTCCCACAGCGCGGCGTACGACCCGCCGAGCGCGAGCAGCTCGTCGTGCGAGCCGAGCTCGCTGACGCGCCCGTCCTCGACGACGGCGACGCGGTCGGCGTCGGAGGCGGTGTGCAGGCGGTGGGCGATGGCCACGACGGTACGGCCGGTGACGACCGCGGCCAGCGACCGCTCGAGGTGGCGGGCCGCCCGCGGGTCGAGCAGGGAGGTCGCCTCGTCGAGGACCAGCGTGTGCGGGTCGGCGAGCACCAGCCTGCCCAGCGCGACCTGCTGCGCCTGGGCAGGGGTGAGCGCCAGACCGCCCGAGCCGACGGCGGTCTCGAGCCCGTCCTCCAGCTCGCGCACCCAGTCGTCGGCGTCCACCGCGAGCAGCGCCGCGTGGACGTCGTCGTCGGTGGCGCCGGGACGGGCCAGGCGCAGGTTCTCGGCCAGCGTGCCCATGAACACGTGGTGCTCCTGGGTGACGAGCGAGACCTCGGTGCGCAGCTGCTCCAGCGGCAGGTCGAGCAGCGGCACCCCGCCCAGGGTGACGGACCCGGTCCGCGGGCCGTGGACGCCCGCGAGCAGGCGTCCGAGGGTCGACTTGCCGGCGCCGGACGGGCCGACGACGGCGAGCCGCTCGCCCGGGCGGACGACGAGGTCGAGCCCGTGCAGGACGTCGCGCCCCGGCAGGTAGGAGAAGCGGACGTCGTCGGCGGCGAGCCGCTCACCGTCGGGCTCCGCCCCGGTCGCGGCCCGGTCGTCGGGCACGTCGGCGACGCCGATCAGGCGGGCCAGCGACGACGCCCCGACCTGCAGCTCGTCGAGCCAGGACAGCACCCGGTCGAGCGGGTCGAGCAGCAGCTGCACGTACAGCGCGACCGCCGTGACCTCCGACAGCGACGCGAGGTCGCGGGAGCAGAGGAAGCCGCCGAGCAGCACGACACCGACCAGCGGCAGGGCGAAGGACAGGTCGACGAACGGGAACCAGACGGTCCGCAGCCGCAGCGTGTACCGCTCGGCCTCGAAGGCGTCCGCGACGTCGGCGTCGCTGCGTCGGCGGCGCTCGTCCTGCCGGCCGAGCGCCTCCACGGTGCGGGCGGCGTCGGCGCTCTCGGCGAGCCCGGCGGTCAACCGGGCCCAGGTCGAGCGCTCGCGCAGGTAGCCGGCGGGGGCCCGTCGCAGGTACCAGCGCGTCGACAGCCACAGGACCGGGGCGGCGGCGAGCATCGCGCTGGCGACGAGGGGGGCGGTGAGCAACGCCGCCGCGATCGTCAGCACGGTCATCAGCCCGGCGACCAGCACCTCCGGGACGGCGTTGCGCACCGTCTTGCCGAGCGTGTCGACGTCGGCCGTGGTGCGGCTGAGCAGGTCGCCCGAGCCCGCCCGCTCGACCGTCGACAGCGGCAGCGCGACGACCCGCTCGAGGAAGTCCTCACGCAGGTCGGCGAACACCTGCTCGGCGAGCACGAGCGAGATCCGCCGCGACCACCAGGTCAGCACGGTGGCCGCGACCACGCTGGCCGCCAGCCCGAGGGCCACCCGGTCGACGTACGCCCGGGTCGTGCCCTGCTCGACCGACTGCACGAGCGCGCCGAGCAGTCTCGGCGCGACCAGCGTCGCGACGGCCGCCAGGGCGTAGAGCAGGAGCGCCGTCCCGAGCCGGCGCGGGTGCCGGCGCACGAGCGACACGGCGTACGCGCGCACCTGCGGCGGCGAGGCGACCGGCAGGGCGGTCACGCGGTGGCCTCGCTGAGCTCGTCGTCGACGAGTCCGTCGGCCGCGTCGCCGCGCAGCACGACCGATCGGTACGCCGCGTCCGCCAGCAGCCCGCGGTGCGTCCCGGTCGCGACGACGACGCCGTCGACCAGCAGCGCCACCTCGTCGGCCCGGTCGAGCAGCAGCGGGCTGGTGCTCACCAGGACGGTCGTGCGACCGGTCCTGCAGGCGTGCAGGCGGTCGGCGATGCGGGTCTCGGTGTGCGCGTCGACGGCGCTGGTCGGCTCGTCGAGCACGAGGACCTCGGGGTCGGCGGCGAGGGCGCGCGCCAGCACGAGCCGCTGCCGCTGCCCTCCCGACAGCTGACGGCCGCGCTCCTCCAGCACGGTGTCCAGCCCGTCGGGCAGCGCCTCGAGCACGTCTGCGGCGCAGGCGGTCTCGAGCGCAGCCTCGGCGCCGGGGCCGACCTCGTCGCGCAGGCGACCGCTGAGCAGCAGGGCCCCTTTGTCGACGACGAGCACCCGCCGGCGGACGTCGGCCAGGGGGAGTGCGGACAGCAGCACCCCGCCGAGCCGCACCTCGCCGTCGTCGACGTAGCGCCCGAGCCGCTCGACCAGCGCGGTGGCCCGCTCGGGGTCGGCGCTGACGACGGCGACCATTACGCCGGGGCGCACCAGCAGGCCGGAGCGCACGTCGTGCAGCATGCCGGCCGGGCCCTGCGCCGTCCCGTCGTCGGGCAGCGCCGGTTCCAGCGCGAGCAGCGCGATCGCGCGCCGCGCGGCGACCAGGGCGCGGGTGTACTTGTCGGCCGCCTCAGTGATGGTCCGCAGCGGTGTGGTGAGGAAGGCGGCGTAGCCGTAGAACGCGACCAGCTCGCCGACGCTGAGGGAGCCCTGGACGGCCGAGCGCGCGGCCAGCCATGTCACCAGGACCACGAACGTGCCCGGCACCAGCACCTGCGCGGCGTCGAGCAGCGCCTGCGACCGGGCGACCTCGACGCCCGCCCGCCGGACCACCTGCGACTCGCGCCGGTACCGCTCGACGAACACCGCCTCGCCGCCGACACCGCGCAGCACCCGCAGCCCGGCGACGGTGTCGGCGCCGCGGGAGGTGAGGTGCCCGAGCGCCGCGCGCTGGGCGGCCTGCCGTCCGTGCAGCGGCCTCAGCGCCGGTCCGATCACCAGGCTGAACAGCGGCACCCCGACCACGACCACCAGGCCCAGCACGAGCGAGGCGTTCAGCAGCAGCACCGCGACGAGGGCGAAGGCGACGACGGCACCGGTGAAGCGGGCGGTGACGTCGAGCGCGCGGGCGATCGCGACGGTGTCGGTGGCGCCGACGCTGACGATCTCGCCGGTCGACGTGCGGACGGGGAGCGCGGCGCCGAGCCGGACGGTCTGCGCGCTGACCCACTGGAAGCTGCGGAACGCCGCGACGACCCAGCTGGCGACGGCGAACCGGTGCCGCAGGACCGCGGACAGCCCTTGCAGGACGGCGATCCCGACCAGCACCAGGACCCACCGCGCGAGCGCGTCGTGGTCGCGGCCGGCGATCCCGTCGTCGATGGCGCGACCCAGGACGTACGGCACCAGCGCCTGCGAGGCCATCCAGACAACCCCGAACAGCACACCGCCTGCGACCTCCCGGCGCTGCAGCCGCGCGATGCGGAGCAGGAAGCGCAAGGGGGACCGCAGGTCCGGTGTGCCGGGGTCGGCGAGAGGCAGGGTGCGCACGTGTCCCCACGCTACGTACCGGGGGCAAGGGCGTTACGGCGTGCGGGACGACCTCAGCGACGCGACGAGCCCGGCCAGCCCGACGGCGAGCAGGACACCCGGGCCGACCCACCGGCCGTCGAAGGCGCGGTCGGTGAGGTCGGCGACCAGGAACGCGCCGGCGAGCAGCAGCACGGCCAGCCCGGCCATCAGCGAGACGACGTCACGGTCATGACGAGACACGACGCACCTCGATCTCCCCGAGGCCGACCTCGAGGTCGAGCTCCAGGACAGGACCCGTCGCCGGGCCGAGGACCATCAGCTCGCTGTCGCTGCTCCCGGTCCGGCCGTCGTTGCGGACGTCGCCGATGCCGACGTCGGTCTGCGCGCGGACCCGCAGGTCGTCGGGCACCAGGACCACCAGCGAGCCCAGCCCGACCCGGGCGTCGATCTCGTCGACCGAGCCGGGCTCGAGCCGGCGCAGGTCGAGCACGGCCTCGCCGGCGCCGAGCCGGAAGGTGGTGCGGCCGTCGGAGGCGGTCGGCACCCAGGTGCGCTCGCCGGCGCTGCCGTCGAAGGTGCCCTCGGTGGCGGCGGCCGGCACGAGCAGCAGGCCGAGCGCGATCCCGACCGCGAGCAGCCAGCGGGCCCGTCCGAGCCAGGTGCCGACGACCAGGCCGGCGCCGACGACGAGCATCGCGGCGGTGATCACCCGCGGCGCGGTGATCCCGTCGACGCCGGCCTCGCGCAGCACGAGCAGGACGCCTGCGACCAGGGCGGCGGCGCTGAGGGTGACGGGGCCGAGGGTCGACCGCTCGCGCGGAGCGGCGGGCTCGGCAGGGACGTACGGCGCGGCCGGGACGTACGGCGTGACGGGCGGCACGCCGTACTGCGACGGTGCTCCGGCTGCCTCGTAGGTCGCCTCAGCCGCCGGCACCGCAGGCGCGGTGCGC
This sequence comes from Frankiales bacterium, assembly GCA_025966005.1. Lineage (GTDB taxonomy): Bacteria > Actinomycetota > Actinomycetes > Mycobacteriales > SCTD01 > SCTD01. Next base: position 5,046 of record JAOPVV010000045.1, on the reverse strand, counting down.
CGCTCGCGGACGACGAGGTAGGCGAGCCCGGCGACGACGACGACCACGGCGGCGCCGGACCCGTCGTCGAGCAGGGCCAGCAGCACCAGGCCGATGAGGGCCAGCAGGACCACGCCGACGACGTTCACCGACCGGTCGGGACGACGCAGCTGGCGCTCGACGAACGAGGCCGACTGGTCCTTGCGGGGGACGAGCAGCCAGGCCGCGGCGTACAGCGCGATGCCGGCACCGCCGGCCAGGGCGAGGGCGACGGTGACCACGCGCCAGAGCACGGGGTCGGTGTCGGTGGCCCGGCCGAGGGCGGCGCAGACACCGGCGACGACCTTGTCGTCCGGGTCGCGCACCAGCCGCCGGGCAGCCGGGGGTGGTGGGGGTGGGGGGAGCGGGTCGGAGAGGGTCTCGGTCATGGCATAGACGATCGTCCCGCAGCCGGCCTGCCGCATCAGGGTCCGACCCGGAACCCCACCCTCAGGGTCCGGCCCGGAGCCGGGCCGTGCCCGCGCGTGGAACCCTCCTGCTGTGACCGCTCCCGCACCCCCCCACCGCCGCGTCGTGCGGGCCGGCGAGGGACGCCTGCTGGGCGGGGTCGCGAGCGGCATCGCGGCGCACCTCGGCCTCCCGCCGCTGGTGCTGCGGCTGGCGTTCGTCGCGCTGACGCTCGCGGGCGGCATCGGGATCGGCATGTACGCCGCCTTCTGGCTGCTGCTGCCGCAGAGCGCCGCGCCCGTCCGCCGTCCGGACACCGGACGCGCGCAGCTGGTCGCGCTCGGCGCCGTCACCGTCGGCGGCGTGCTGCTGCTGCAGGCGGCCGACCTGTTCTCCCCGGTGCTGCTGCCACTGGTCTTCGCCGGTGTGGGCGTCGGTCTGGTGTGGCAGTCGGCGGACGACGCGCAGCGGGCCCGCTGGCGCACGGCCGGCGGGCGCCGCTCGAGCCTGCTCGCGGTGGTCGGCGGGGCGGTGCTGCTCGTCCTCGGCCTGACCGGGTTCCTCGCCACCATCGGCCAGCTCGGGCAGGCGCGTGACGGGCTGCTGTCGACCCTCGTCGTGGTCGTCGGGCTGGGCCTGCTCACCGGTCCGTGGTGGGTGCGGATCAGCGCCGACCTGCGGGCCGAGCGGCGCGAGCGGATCCGGTCGCAGGAGCGTGCGGAGGTCGCCGCGCACGTCCACGACTCGGTGCTCCAGACCCTGGCGCTGATCCGGCGGGCGGCCGACGACCCGCGCGAGGTGACCCGGCTTGCCCGCACCCAGGAGCGTGAGCTGCGCACCTGGCTCTACACGCCGACCGCGCCGCAGGAGCTGTCCTTCGCCGGGGCGCTCGAGCAGGTCGCGGCCGAGGTCGAGGAGGCGCACGGCGTCACGGTCGACACGGTCGTCGTCGGCGACTGCCCCACCGATCCGCACCTGCTGGCGACCGTCGCGGCGGCCCGGGAGGCGCTCGGCAACTCCGCCCGGCACAGCGGAGCCACGACCGTCTCGCTGTACGCGGAGGTGTCCGACGACCGGGTGGAGGTGTTCGTCCGCGACCGCGGCAAGGGCTTCGACCCCGCCCTCGTCCCCGATGACCGGTTCGGCGTCAGCCAGTCGGTGGTCGGGCGGATGGAGCGGCACGGGGGCCGGGCCCGGGTCCGCAGCACGCCGGGCTCCGGCACCGAGGTCCACCTGGAGGTCAGGCATGGCTGAGCGGCTGACGGTGGTGCTCGTCGACGACCACCGCCTGTTCCGGGCCGGCGTCCGCAGCGAGCTCGCCGCCGAGGTCGACGTGGTCGGCGAGGCCGAGACCGTCGCCGAGGCGGTCGCGCTGATCACGACGACGCAGCCCGACGTGGTGCTGCTCGACGTCCACATGCCGGACGGCGGCGGCCGCGCCGTGCTCGCCGGCGTCGGCACCGCCGCGCCGGGCACGCGCTTCCTCGCGCTGTCGGTCAGCGACGCCGCCGAGGACGTCATCGGCGTCATCCGCGGCGGCGCCCGCGGCTACGTCACCAAGAGCATCTCCGGCGTCGAGCTGGCGGACGCCGTCCGCCGGGTGGCGGGCGGCGACGCCGTGTTCTCCCCGCGGCTGGCCGGCTTCGTGCTCGACGCGTTCTCCTCCAGCCCGCCGGTACCGGACGACGCGCCGGCCGCCGACCACGCGGACCTCGACCGGATCACCGCGCGCGAGCGTGACGTCCTGCGCCTGATCGCCCGCGGCTACACCTACAAGGAGGTGGCGGCGGAACTGTTCATCTCCGGCAAGACGGTGGAGACGCACGTGTCGTCGGTGCTGCGCAAGCTGCAGCTGTCGAACCGGCGCGAGCTGACGCGCTGGGCGGCTGCCCGGCGGATCGTCTGACCCGGGCTACCGTCGTGGCATGAGCGCCCGCACCTCCGGCAGCACCGCCGCCGGGTCCTCCGGCCGCGCGAGCCGGCTCCTCGCGCCGCCCCGTCCCGGCCGCCTCGGCGCCTGGTCGTACGCCCTGCGCACGACGAACCCGCCGCCCGACCGCGACCCGCGCACCCTCGACGGCGTCACGACGTGGCTCGTCGTCACGCGCGCCGCCGTCCTGCCGATGACCGTCTTCGCCGGGCTCGTCGCGGGCCTGCTCGCGGTGCGCGCCGACGGCTTCTCCTGGCCGCTCTACCTGCTGGCGCTGCTCGGCATCACGCTCGCGCACGCGTGCAACAACATCATGAACGACCTGTCGGACACCGACGCCGGTCTCGACACCGAGGCCTACCCGCGGGCGCTGTACGCCCCTCACCCGATCCTGTCGGGGATGGTCCGGCGCAAGCAGATGGGGCTGGCCGTCATCGGCCTGAACCTCGTCTGCTTCGTCGTCATGGTCGTGCTGGCAACCCAGCGCGGCTGGCCCGTCGTCGCCTTCGCCGTCCTCGGCATCTTCCTGTCGGTCGCGTACACCGCGCCGCCGCTGCGGCTGAAGAAGCGCGGTCTCGGCGAGCCCGACGTGTTCGTCGTCTGGGGGCCGCTGATGGTTGCGGGCACCTACTTCTCGGCCGTCGGCGAGCTGCCGTGGCAGGTGTGGCTGGCGTCGGTGCCTTACGGCCTGCTGTGCACGACGGTGCTCATGGGCAAGCACATCGACAAGATCCCGTTCGACGAGCCGACGGGGACGCGGACGCTCCCCGTCGTCCTCGGCGAGGTCCGCGCCCGCACCGTCACGGTCGTGCTGCTCGTCGGCTTCTACGCCGTCACCGGCCTGGCCGTCGCCGTCGGCGCGCTGCCCTGGCCTACCCTGCTCGTGGCCGCCGGGCTGCCGCTGCTGCGCAAGGTCGCCGGGGCGTTCCGTGACGGCCGCCCCGCCGAGCCGCCGCCGGGCTTCCCGGTGTGGCCGCTGTGGTTCGCCGCGATCTGCTTCGTCCACGTCCGTCGCGCCGGCGGCCTGCTGGTGCTCGGCCTGGTCGTGGCGGCGGTGCTCGACATCGGGCTGCCGCTGTCGGCTTAGGCTGGACGCGTGATCGACGTGCTCGTCGCCGCTGTCGCCTTCACCGCCGTCGTCGCGGCCGGACTGGCCCTGCTCGCCGCCGTCACCCTGGTGCCGTTCGTGCTGGCGCTGCGGATGGCCGACCGGCGCGGCTTCCCGAGCGCCCGTTGGGGGTCGCTCGCCCTGGCCGGCGCGGTGCTGGGTCTGGGCGTCGTGCTGCTCGCGCTGCGGTCGGACGCCTCGCCGCTGCTGGCCGCCGTCGGCCTGCCGATGAGCTTCGCCGCGCCGCTCGCGCTCTCGCTGCTCGAGCCCGGCCAGCCCCTCGGCGGGCGCACCGGTCGGCATGCCTGATCAGGCGGTGTTGACGACCTTGAAGGCCTCCGCCAGCCGGCCCTCGGCGTAGCCGGCGGCCGCCGCGTTGATCCCGAGCCAGCCGCGCAGCATCGCGTCGAGGTCGTCCATGTGGGAGGTCTGCGAGACGTGCGCCCGCAGCGCCGCGAGCTTGCGCTCGTAGGTGCCGGTGACGTCGACGAAGCGGTCGGCGCGGTCGGCCGTGGTCATCACCCAGACCTCCGGGACCGCCCACGCCTCGAGGCCCTCCGCCGCGAGCTCGAGGTGCGCGAACGGGTTGCGGGCATCGGGGTAGACCGCGCTGATCGCGGCCTCGCCGGCCGCCAGGTGGTCGGGGTGCGAGGAGTAGATGCGCTCCCAGTTGCGCTCGGGCGACTGGATGAGCAGCCGCTGCGGGCGCTTGCCCCGGATGACGCGGGAGATGTCGCGGCGCAGCTCGACGCTCACCGTCAGCCGACCGTCGGGGTAGCCGAGGAACGTCAGGTCGTCGACGCCGACCTCCTTGGCGGCGGCCGTCTGCTCGTCCCGGCGGATCCCGGCGATGTCGCTGCGGGGGACGTCCGGGTCGAAGCCGCCGGCGTCGCCGTCGGTGCACAGGCAGTACGACACCGCGATGCCGGCCTCGGTCCAGGTGGCGATGGTCCCGCCGGCGCCGAAGTCGACGTCGTCGGGGTGCGCGACGACGACCAGGGCGCGCTCGACCGCGCTGTCGGGGAGGGGCTCGGGACGGGTCATGTGCGGTTCTCCTCGTGGTCAGGTGCTGCCCGGCCATCCTGCGTCAGGCCCCCGGCCGGTGCGCGACGGGGGCGGGCGTCGGACCCCGCTCCTAGACTGGAGCAGGTGAGTCCCCGATGAGTGCGACCAGCGCTGATGACGACCTGTACGGGCCCGCCGTGCTGGCGCCCGTCCGGCCGTCGTCGTCCGCCCAGGCCGAGCGGCTGCTCGAGGGGCTCAACCCGCAGCAGCGGGCCGCCGTGGTCCACGAGGGCGGGCCGCTGCTGATCGTCGCGGGCGCCGGCTCGGGCAAGACCAAGGCGCTCACCACCCGCATCGCCTACCTGCTGGCGGCGCGCGGCGTGCAGCCCGGCGAGGTCCTCGCGATCACCTTCACCAACAAGGCCGCGGCCGAGATGCGCGAGCGCGTGGCCGCGATCGTCGGCGGCCGGGCCCGCGCCATGTGGGTGATGACCTTCCACTCGGCCTGCGTGCGGATCCTGCGCGCGGAGGCCAAGAAGCTGGGCTTCACCAGCACCTTCTCGATCTACGACCAGGC
>JAOPVV010000027.1 GCA_025966005.1 Frankiales bacterium | reverse complement strand
GCGGCCTGACGGGCGGCCAGGGCGTCCGCGGCCGTGGTGGCGACCTGCCGGGAGCGGCGGGCGGCCTGCTCGCCGGCGAAGGCCAGCATCGACAGGGCGTACAGCAGCACCGTCAGGAACAGCAGGTCGTCGCTCAGGCCGGCGAGCGCGGTGTTGCTCACGTGTCGTCCCTCTCAGGGGTGGTCGGCGGTGCGGTCTCGCGCAGGCGCCCGGCGAGGGCCTCGAACTCGGCGGCGAAGGCCTCCGCACCCGTGCGGGCCAGCCCGGCGACCTCGACCACGGTACGGCCGGCCTCCGCGTCGCCGCCTGCCGGGACCGGGGTGACCCGGACCCACACCCGGCGGCGGCGGACGAACAGCGACAGGCACAGCCCGAGAATCATCGTCGAGCCGGCGACCAGCGCGACCAGCTTGCCCGGGTCCTGGGTGACCTGGAAGGTGGCCCACTCGGTGGTCTCGAGGAAGGTGATGCTGCCGCCGCCGGGCATCGTCCAGGTGTCGCCCGGCTCGAGCTTGTGGGGCGTGCCGCCGTCGACGACCTCGAGGCCGCTCTTGTCCTCGAGGGCGTAGACCGACTGCGCCTGCCCGTCGTCGATCCCCAGGTCACCGCGGTAGCCGATGACGGTCAGCGCGGGGGCGTTCGGCGCCGGGAAGACCGAGGTCACCCGGTTGGTGGCGGGGTCCTGCAGCGTCGTCGGGGTGAAGATCCCCTCGAAGGCCAGCTGCTCGCCGGCGGCGTCCGGCACCTTGATCGCGCAGGTCGAGACGAACTCCGGGCCCTGCGGCAGGCACACCACGGTCTGCTCGAGCTCGTTGCCCTCGCGGTCGCGGACCAGGATCTTCGGCGCGTAGCCGTGGCCGAGCAGGTAGGTCTTGGCGCCACCGACGACGAGCGGGTGGTTGACCCGCAGGTCGTAGGGCCGCGGCGCGGCGTCGACGTCGTCCCGGTAGGTCAGGTCGGCGTTGAAGGTCAGCGCCGTGCCGTTCTCGGCGTAGGTCGCGCGGAAGTCCTCGAGCTCGAAGCTGAACGGCTCGAGCCGGTCCGGGTCGAAGCGGCGACCCGGCGTGATGTCGTCGTACGCCAGGATCGTGTTCGCGAAGCCGTCGCCCTCCTTGACCAGCACGGTGCCCTTGAAGCCGAGCAGCGCGCCCATCGCGATGCCGATCAGCAGCGCCACCAGCGAGACGTGGAACAGCAGGTTGCCGGTCTCCCGCAGGTAGCCCTTCTCCGCACTGACGGCGCCTGCGCGGGTGACGACCCGCCACCCCTTCAGCGTGCGCTGCGCCTCGGCCAGAACCGCGTCGGCGTCCGCGCTGGTCTCCCAGCGAGCGGTCGACGGCATCCGGCTGAGCACCCGCGGGACGGGCGGCGGCGCAGTGCGCAGCGCCTTCGCGTGCAGCCGGATGCGCGGACCGAGGCAGCCGACCAGCGAGATGAACAGCAGCAGGTAGACCGCGGCGAACCACGGGGCGGCGAACGCGTCGAACATGCCGAGCCGGTCGAGGACCGGTCCGATCGTCGGGTGGTCGGCGAGGTAGCTGTCGACCGACACCGGGTTGAGGTTGCGCTGTGGCAGGAACGAGCCGGGCAGGCTGGCCAGCGCCAGCAGGAACAGCAGCAGCAGCGCGGTGCGCATGCTGGTGAGCTGTCGCCAGGTGCGGCGGACGGGCGCCAGCAGCTGCCGTCCCGGCGCCGGCGGGGCGACGGGCGCCGGCTGGGTGGTGAGCGCGGTGGCCTCGTCGACGCCGAGGTCGGGGGTCACGGCGGTCATACGGCGGTCTCGAAACCGCTGACCCAGCCGCGGACCTCGATCATGAGGTCCTCCCACAGCCCGCTGACGAGAAGCAGGCCGACGAGCACGAGCAGGCCGCCGCCGACCCGCATGACGACGGCGTAGTGGCGCTTGACGACCGCGAAGGCGCCGAGCGCCCGGCGGAACGCGACGGCGGTGAGCAGGAACGGCACGCCGAGGCCGGCGCAGTACGCCGCCGTCAGCAGCGCGCCGCGGCCGGCGCTGGCCTCCCGGTAGGCCAGCGTCTGGACGGCGGCCAGCGTCGGACCGAGGCAGGGCGTCCAGCCGACGCCGAACAGCACCCCGAGCAGGGGTGCGCCGGCCAGGCCCGGCGCGGGCAGCCGGTGGAAGCGCACCTCCCGCTGCATCCCGGGGACCACGCCGAGGAAGGCCAGGCCGAGCACGATCGTGACGACGCCCAGCACGCGGTCGACGACGTCCTTGTGCTCGAGCAGCACCGACCCGAGACCGCCGAACAGCGCGCCGCTCGTGACGAAGACGGCGCTGAAGCCGAGCACGAACAGCGCCGAACCGAGCACCACCCGTCCGCGCCGGACGGGTGCCGCCGTCCCGACGAGGACGTCGCCCTCTCCGCCGGCCGGGCGGGCGGTGGCGGTCCCGCGGGTGTCGCCGAGCTCCTCGCCGGACAGGCCCGTCACGAACGACAGGTAGCCCGGCACGAGCGGCAGCACGCACGGCGACAGGAACGACACCAGGCCGGCGACCGCCGCGACCGGGATCGCGACCAGCAGCGACCCGTCCGTGACGGCCGTGACGAAGGTGTCGGCGACGGACACGCGTCAGGCCTCGGCGGCGATCTGCTCGACCGGCCCCTGCAGGTCGGTGATGCGCACCTTGCCCGCGAAGAAGCCGGCGATCCGGCCCTGGCGGTCGACGATGAGGGTGGTCGGCGGGGTCTGCGGCACGATCCGGCGGAAGCGCAGCAGCAGCTGCCCGGGCTGGTCGTGCAGCGAGGGGTAGGTGACGCCCTGCTTGCGCTCGAAGGCGACCGCGTCGGACTTGTCGTTCTTGACGTTCACGCCGACGAACTGCACGCCGAGCGACGCGGTCCGCGCGGCGACCTCGAGCAGGACCGGCGTCTCGTCGCGGCACGGCGGGCACCAGCTCGCCCAGAAGTTCAGGACGACGACCTTGCCGCGGTACGACGCGACGTCGAGCGGCTCGTCGTCCAGGGTGGTGCCGGCCAGCGACGGCAGCGGCTGGCGGTCGTCCTCCGGGATCAGACCGTCGTCGCCGGTGGCCAGCGTCTCGAGCTGAGGCGCCCGCGGGCTGTCGCCGACCTCGCCGGAGGTGCTGCCGCTGCAGGCCGTCAGCGCGAGCCCGCCGACCAGGGCCAGCGCGGCGAGGCGAGGGCGGGTCACCCGTCAAGTATCGCGGCACGGCGCGCCGACTGCCTGCCGGGCCGGTGAGCGCTCGCGCACACCCGGGCCGTCCCGCTACGCGCCCGCGCCCGGACGACGGGAGGCGGCGCCTGCCGGCTCGCTGTAGGTCACGGTCACGACCCGGTCGTCCTCCCAGGTCAGGCTGGTCAACGACGCCAGGCCGCACTGCCGACGGTCGGGCCGGTGCCACAGGGTCCTGCCCTCGACGAAGCGGCGGACCGTCCAGATCGGCAGCTGGTGGCTCACGCACACCGCCTCGTGCCCGAGCGCCAGGTCGCGCGCGGCCTTGGCGGCGGCCAGCATCCGCCGGGCGATCTGCTCGTACGGCTCACCCCAGCTCGGGGTGAACGGGTTCCGCAGGTACGGCCAGTGCTGCGGGTTCTTCAGCGCCCCGTCGCCCACGCCGAACGTCTTGCCCTCGAAGTGGTTGGTGCTCTCGAGCAGCCGGTCGTCCGTGGTGATCTCCAGGCCGAACACGTCCGCGATGGGACGCGCCGTCTCCTGCGCCCTCAGCAGCGACGACGCGACCACCGCGGTCACGTCCCGCCCGCGCAGCGCCTCGGCGGCGTCGCGGGCCATCGTCAGGCCGTCCTCGGACAGCCGGAAGCCGGGCAGCCGGCCGTACAGGACGCCGTCGGGGTTGTGCACCTCGCCATGGCGCAGCAGGTGGACGGTGGTGCGGGTGCTCACGGGACGGGTCTCCTCAGGCTCGGTCGTCGGCGGTCGGCGGTGCGACCAGCTCGGGAGCGCGGACGGCGGCGGCGGCCCGCGCGGCGTGCGGCAGCGCCTCGGCGACCCGGTCGATCGCGGCGCTGTCGTGCGCGGCGCTGACGAACCACGACTCGTACGCGGACGGCGGCAGGTAGACGCCGCGGGCCAGCATCTCGTGGAAGAACGCCTTGTAGCGCGACACCTCCTGCCGGCTGGCGGTCGCGTAGTCGACGACCGCGTGGTCGGCGAAGAAGACGCTGAACAGGCTGCCGGCGTGGTTGACGCGGTGGGCGACCCCGGCCTCCGACAGCGCCTCGGAGGCGAGCCGGGCGACCGTGGCGGCGGTCTGGTCGAGGTGCGCGTACACCTCGTCGGTGCAGTGCTCCAGCGTCGCCCGGCCGGCGGCGACCGCCAGCGGATTCCCCGACAGCGTGCCGGCCTGGTAGACGGGGCCCTTCGGAGCGAGCCGCGCCATGACGTCCGCGCGGCCGCCGAAGGCCGCAGCCGGCAGCCCGCCGCCCATGACCTTGCCGAAGGTGAACAGGTCGGGCACGACGCCCTCGAGCCCGAAGTGGCCGGCCCGGGACACGCGGAACCCGGTCATCACCTCGTCGAGCACGAGCAGCGCGCCGTACTGCTCGCACAGCGCCTTGAGCCCGGCGTTGAACCCGGGCAGCGGCGGCACGACGCCCATGTTGGCCGCGGCAGCCTCGGTGATGACGACGGCGATCTGGTCGCCGGACTCCTCGAAGGCCAGGGTGACCGCGTCGAGGTCGTTGTAGGGCAGGACGATCGTGTCGGCGGTCGTCGCCCCGGTCACGCCCGGGGTGTCGGGCAGGCCGAGGGTGACGATGCCGCTGCCGGCGCTGGCGAGCAGCGCGTCGACGTGGCCGTGGTAGCAGCCGGCGAACTTGACAACCTTGGTCCGGCCCGTGAACCCGCGGGCCAGCCGGATGGCGCTCATCGTCGCCTCGGTGCCGCTGTTGACCAGGCGCACCTGCTCCACCGGCGCGACCCGGTCGACGAGGATCTCGGCCAGCTCGACCTCGCCGGCGCTCGGGGTGCCGAAGCTGGTGCCCTTCGTCGCCGCCTGCTGCAGCGCCTCGACGACGGCCGGGTGGGCGTGGCCGAGGATGATCGGCCCCCACGAGCAGACCAGGTCGACGTACTCGCGGCCGTCGACGTCGGTGAGGTACGGCCCGGTGCCGCTGGCCATGAAGCGCGGCGTGCCGCCGACCGCCTGGAAGGCCCGGACGGGGCTGTTGACGCCGCCGGGGATCACCTGCTGAGCGCGGTCGAACAGCGCCTCGGACGCGGGGGCCGCGAAGGGGTAGGTCATGCGCGGCATCCTGCCCTGCTGACCGGCGCGCAGCCTGACGGGGGGTCGCCGGTCGCGGCTCGGTGCGACCCGGGTCAGGCGCTCAGGCAGGAGGTCATCGCCGCCACCATGAGCGGGACGTCGACGGCGGACACGAGCTCGCGGCAGGAGTGCATGCCGATCAGCGGGGAGCCGACGTCGACGGTCGCGATGCCGAGCCGGGTCGCGGTCAGCGGGCCGATGGTGGAGCCGCAGGGGAGGTCGGCCCGGGTCACGAAGTGCTGCAGCGGGACGCCGGCGTCCGCGCACCGCGCCGCGAACCAGCCCCCCGTGCCGGCGTCGGTGGCGTAGGACTGGTTCGCGTTGAGCTTGAGCACCGGTCCCCCGCCCAGCGACGGGACGTGGTCGCTCTCGTGCCGGTCGGCGAAGTTGGGGTGCAGCGCGTGCGCCATGTCGGCGCTGACCAGGCGCGAGCGGGCGACCGCGCGGTGCAGGTCCTGCGGGTCGGTTCCCCCGGTGGCGGCCACCAGGCGGGCGAGGACGTCGGCGAGGAACGAGCCCTTCGCCCCCTCGGCCGAGCCGCTGCCGACCTCCTCGTGGTCGTTGGCGACGAGCAGCTGGGTGTGGGCGGCCGGCTCGGCGGCGAGCAGCGCGAGCGTCGCGCTGTGGCAGCAGCCGAGGTCGTCCAGGCGCGGCGCGGCGATCCAGCTGCCGTCTGCCCCGGTCTCGGCGGCGGGCAGGCTGTCGGTGAGCACGAGGTCGTGACCGACGACGTCGGCGTGCTCGACCCCCGCCACCAGGGCCAGCGCCTCGAGCAGGTCGTCGGCGCCGTCGTGCCCCCAGACCGGGACGAGCTGGCGCTGCGGGTCGAGCACGAGCCCGTCGCGGACGGACCGGTCGAGGTGGATCGCCAGGCTCGGCAGCCGCAGCGGAGCGCCGGGGAGCACCACCTGCACCAGCTCGCCGCCGCGCAGCGCGAGCCGTCCCGCGACCGTCAGCTCGCGGTCGAGCCAGGTGTGGGCCAGCAGGCCGCCGTAGGGCTCGACGCCGACCAGGCGGAAGCCGGCCCGCCGCACGTCGTAGCGGGGCCGGACCTTGAAGGTCGGCGAGTCGGTGTGGGTGCCGATCAGCCGGGCCCCCGCGTCCGCGAGCGGCGCCGTGCCGACCCGGAACGCCACGACGCTCCCGCCGTCGCGGACGACGTAGCGCTGGTCCCCCGGACGCAGCGCCCACCGGTCGACCTCGAGGAGCTCGCTGAAGCCCTGAGCCGCCAGCCGGCGGGTCATCTCCGCGACGGCATGGAACGGCGTCGGGGAGGCGTCCACGAAGGCGCGCAGGTCCGCGCCGGCCTGCTCGGCGGTCAGGGTCGGGGCGGTCGTCGTCATGACCGCGACGCTAGTGGGCGGCGTCGCGACGGCCCGGGCCCGCGGACGAGCCGGGTCGGCGGGGCTCCTGCGGTCGGCGGTGATCGCCTCGCCGTCGTCGGACCCGGGTGGCCGCGCCTGAGCGGCGTGCTGACGGTCGCCGAGCCGGAGCCGCAGGTGCGCGCCTGCGGGGACGCCGGGACCTGCAGTGAAGACGCCTCAGGACTGCTGCTCAGGGCACCAGTGGGCGGTGCGCCCGGCGAGCTGCGCGGTGCGCACCGCCGCTCCGCACGACCGGCAGGTCGGCCTCTTGTACACCCAGCGCTCGTCGGGGGCGTCCGGGTCGCTCACGACCTGTCCGGCGTCGCGGCCGAGGGCGAGCAGCACGCACGTGCGCTCCCAGAGCGCCCGCGGGTCGCCGACCGCGCCGGCCGGACGGTCCGGTGCCAGCCCCTCGAGGAACAGCAGCTCGGCCCGCCAGGCGTTGCCGAGGCCGGCCCAGACCCCCTGGTCGAGCAGCGCGCCGCCGACCGGGCCGCGGAACGCCCGCAGCCGGCGGACGGCCTCGTCGGGGTCGGCGTCCCCGCGCAGCGGGTCGGGCCCGAGCCGGGCCAGCAGGGGGGCGGTGTCGTCCAGGAGCTCGCAGGTCGTGGGAGCGATCAGGTCCCACGCCACGTCCGCGGCGGCCAGCCGCAGGCGCACCCCGCCGCGGGGCGGGACGGACGGGTCGTCGTGGCGCAGCAGCACTCCTCGCAGGCCCAGGTGGACGTGGACCGCGGGCGCGCCGTCGAGGTGCACCAGGAGGTGCTTGCCGTGCGCCTCCGCCGCGGTGACGGTGCGCCCGTCGACCGGCGCCGCGTCGAAGCGCCCCTGCGGCGAGCCGGCCGAGACCGTCCGTCCGGCGAGGTCGGCGTGGACCTGGTCGGCGTAGCGGTGCAGCAGGTGTCCCTCGGGCACGACCACGGCCTGCCCGACCAGCCCAGAGGTACGCGCCGACCCGTCAGGAGGCGGTGACGCGCAGGCGGAGCAGGCCCAGCACCGGCAGGACGAGCGGCACCAGCGCATAGCCCAGGCCGTAGGACGACCAGACCGTCTCGTCCGGGAACGCGTCCGGCAGCAGCAGCGAGAGGGTGCCGACGACCAGGACGCCGGCCAGCTCGAACCCGCACGCCCACTGCGCCACCCGGCGGGCCGACCGGGCCAGCGCGACGGTCGCGACGACGTACACGGCGGCCGCCAGCGCCGACAGCAGGTAGGCGACGGGGGCGTCCGAGAACGACGTGGCCAGCTGCAGGCCGGCCCGTGAGGAGGCGGCGACGGCGAACACCCCGTACACCGCGACCAGCAGGCGGCCGGGGCCGGCCGCGACGTCCTCGCTCACACCCCGCTCATCCGACGGTCGACCACAGCGTGCCCAGCCGCTCCTGCAGGACCGCGACGACCAGGCACACGACGGCCAGCACGAGGGTGCCGTAGCGGCTCTTCTCCTCGAACGACCAGACCATTCCCGCCGGCACGAGCAGCACCGACACCACGAGGTAGCCGACGAACGCGCCGGTCTCGTCGGGGGCGTCGCCGCCGAGCAGCCGGACCACGGCGATCGCGGCCTGCACCAGCACGAGCAGCTGCAGCGCGAGGACGCCCTGCAGCAGGGGCTTGCCGGGGCGCAGGTCGCGGGCGGCGAGCACTCCCCCGGCGAGCGCGAGCGCCACGGCGAGGGCGGCGATCGCGACGGTCAGCGGTCCCGTCACTCGTCGCGCAGCCAGCCTGCGGCCTCGGTGGCCCAGTACGTCAGGACCATCCCGGCGCCGGCCCGGCGGATCCCGGTGAGCGTCTCGAGGACGATCCGCTGCCGGTCGACCCAGCCCTGGGCGGCGGCGGCCTCGACCATCGCGTACTCGCCCGAGACCTGGTAGGCGGCGACCGGCACGTCGACGGCGTCGGCGACGGCGCGCACGACGTCGAGGTAGGCGCCGGCGGGCTTGACCATGACGGCGTCCGCGCCCTCGGCGAGGTCGAGCAGCGCCTCGCGGACGCCCTCGGCGGCCGAGCGGCCGGCGTCCTGCTGGTAGGCGGAGCGGTCGCCGAACTGCGGGGCGCACTCCGCGGCGTCGCGGAACGGGCCGTAGAACGCGGACGCGTACTTGGCGCTGTAGGCCAGGATCGGCAGGTCGGTGAAGCCCGCGCCGTCCAGGGCGGCGCGGATGGCCGCGACCTGGCCGTCCATCATCCCGCTCGGCGCGACGACCTGGCTGCCGGCGCGGGCCTGGGCGACCGCGGCGGAGGCGTACCGCTCGAGGGTGGAGTCGTTGTCGACCTCCCCGGAGGCGGTGAGCAGTCCGCAGTGGCCGTGGTCGGTGTACTCGTCGAGGCACAGGTCGGTCATGACGACCAGGTCGTCGCCGACCTCCGCGACCACGTCGGCGAGCGCCAGCTGGACGATGCCGGCCGGGTCGTCGGCGCCGGAGCCGCGGGCGTCCTTCACGGCAGGGATCCCGAACAGGATGATCCCGCCGATCCCGGCCGCGGCCGCCTCGTGGGCGGCCTTCTTCACCGAGTCGCGGCTGTGCTGGACGACCCCCGGCATCGACGAGATCGGCGCCGGGGCGTCGATGCCCTCCTTGACGAACACCGGCAGCACCAGGTCGGACGGCCGGACGCGGACGTCGGCGACCAGGCGCCGCAGGGCCGGGGTGCGGCGCAGCCGCCGGGGCCGCGCGGCCGGGAACGCCGTCATCGCCTGGCCGCGGCC
>JAOPVV010000026.1 GCA_025966005.1 Frankiales bacterium | reverse complement strand
CGCGGGGTCGATGAGCTCGCCGGTCGCGGGGTCGACGGTCGTCTCCGGGCCCGCCGAGCCGGCGGCCACCCCGCTGCCCGGAGCGGACAGCGCGGCACGCGACGCCTGCTGGCGCACCGCGTCGTCGACCTGGGTGCCGCAGGCGGTCGCGAGCAGGCAGACGCCCACGGCGAGGGAGGGGAGCGCACGGGCACGGCGGCGACGGCTCATCGGGGTCTCCTGTGGTCGGTGGTCAGCGGGGGGCGCGGGTGCGGGTGGCGGCCCGGCTGCGCCGTGCGGGAGGGGCGACCGGTTGGCACAGCCGGCACAGTCCGAGGGCGGTGTCGTCGACGGTCACCTCGGTGACAGCGAGCCCGGCGGTCGCCCGGCAGTCGGGGCGGTGGAGCAGCGTGCCGCCGGCGGTGACGACGACGCGGTTGACGCCGGTGGTCGCGACCGGCGCGAGCAGCAGGGCGAGGTCGGCCAGCGCGCGCTCGAGCCGCTCCTGGTGGGCGGCGACGCGCTCGCGGTCACGGGCGTCCTGCTGCTCGGCCGGGCCGCGGACCCGCCGCAGCTCTACGCCGCGTACGTCCTGCTGGGCGTGGGGCAGGCGGGGGTCGGGCCGGTGCCCGGGACGACGGTCGTCGCGCGCTGGTTCGTCCTGCGTCGCGGGCCGGCCATGGCGGTCGCCAGCACGGGCCTGTCGGTCGGCGGGATCGCCGTGGCACCGGTGATCGCGGTGTCCCTGCAGGACCACTCGCTGCGCGCGGTCACGACCGTCGCGGCCGGGGTGTTCCTCGCTGTCTGCCTGGTCGCGATCTCGCTGGTGGTGCCGGAACCCGGCCCTGCGCGGCTTCGCTCCCGACGGCGGCCGCGCCGCCGACGCTCCGGTCCTGGCCGACGGCGTCCTGCGCGCGGTCGCCGTGCGCACCCGCGGGTTCTGGGGCATCAGCGCCGCGCAGACCCTGGCGGCGCTGGCCCCGGTCGGCGGCCTCACGCACCTCAACACGCTGGTCTCGGGGCGCAGTCCGGCGTCGGTCGCCGGGGCTGCGCTGTCCTGCGTCGCGATCGGCAGCCTGTCGGGGCGCTTGCTGGGCAGGGTCGTGCTGTCCCGCACGTCGACCTCCGGGTTCTTCCGGCTGCTGCTGCTCGTGCAGGCCGGGGCGCTGGTCGTGCTGGCCCTGGGCCGCGGCACGGGCGTGCTGCTGGGCGCTGCGCTGGTGTTCGGGCTGACGATCGGCAACGTGCTGCTCGTCCACCCGCTGCTGCTCGCGGAGGTCTTCGGCCTGCGCGACTTCGCCCGCGTGCTGTCGGCCTCCGGGCTCGTCGCAACCGGGGGCATCGCCTGCGGCCCGCTGGTCGTCGGCCTGCTGCGCGACTCGACCGGCAGCTACACCGCCGGCTACCTCGCTGCGGCCTCCGCGTCGCTGCTCGGGGCCGTGCTGCTGCACCTCACGCCGACCGCAGCGGTCTCAGCGGAGGCGCTGGCGACCGGGGTCGGAGACGGTGCGGCCGTCGATGCTGATGCGCGCTGACAGGTCGACGACGCCGTACGCCCCGCCGGCCTCGCTGCTGACGTAGAACACGGCCGGCTCGGACGCGCCCAGCTGGCGCCCGCCGGTCGCGTCGTGCACGGCGACCGTCACCGAGTACGAGCCGTCGAGCATCCGGTTGGTCAGCTCGACCTCGGCCTCAACGGGCCTCCCGGGGCCGTGAACGCCGGCGTAGGCACCGATCCCGGTGTGCACCGCGTAGGCCGCGCCCAGCCCGAGCGGCGCCACCATCACCCCGAGCACGGGCGAGGCCAGCTCGTCGTCCACGTCGGCGTGCACGCGCAGCCGCACGGTGCCGCCGGTCGCGAAGTGCCGCGTCGGCTGCCCGTCGTCGTCGAGCAGCTCGACCCGCACCCGGGCGGTCGTGTCGTCGCCGGGCGCGCGGCCCTCCATCGCCGAGTGGTAGGCCGACAGCGCGCCCTCGACGGGTCCGTCGAAGGCCACCTGCCCGCTGCGCAGCAGCACGCCGCGTGGTGCCATCCGGTCGAGCATCTGCAGGTTGTGCGTGACGATGACGATGGTCGTGCCGCGCGCCTGCACCTCCCGCATCCGCTCCATGCACTTGAGCTGGAACGCCAGGTCGCCGACGGCGAGCACCTCGTCGACGAGCAGCACCTGCGGGTTCGTGTGGATCGCCACGGCGAAGGCCAGGCGCAGGAACATCCCTGAGCTGTAGTACTTCACGGGGGTGTCGAGGAACTTCTCGATCTCGCTGAAGTCCACGATCGCGTCGAAGTCGCGGGCGACCTCGGCGGCGGTCAGGCCGAGCAGTCGGCCGTTGACGTGGACGTTCTCGCGGCCGGTCATCTCCGGGTGGAAGCCGACGCCGACGCCGATCAGCGGTGCGATGGTGCCGACCACGCGCAGCCGCCCGGTCGTCGGCGCGGAGACCCCGGACAGCATCCGCAGCAGCGTCGTCTTGCCCGAGCCGTTGCGGCCGATGACGCCGATCGTCTCGCCCTCCTCAACGGTCAGGTCGACGTCGCGCAGCGCCCAGAGCTCCTCGCTGGTCGAGCGCCGGCGCAGCCGGTTGAGCAGCAGCGGCTCACCGGACTGCAGGACGTACCGCTTGCCCACGCCGGCGAGCTCGATCGCGGCGGCCATCAGAGCCGGTCGCAGGCGGTGCGCTCGTGCCGGCCGTAGGACCGCAGCACCACCGCGAGCAGGACGACCGTCCAGCCGAGCGTCCAGGCCAGCGCCGCGCCCAGCGAGTCGGCCTGTCCGAACACGCACCACCGGGTCAGCTGCACCACGCCGGTCGCTGGGTTCGCCAGCACGAACGGCGCCAGGTCGCCGGCCAGCTCGAGCGGGTAGATGACCGGCGTGCCGTAGAAGGCGACGAGCAGCAGCGCGGTGACGACGTACCGGACGTCGCGGAAGAACACGTGCAGCAGGGCCATCAGCGACGAGACGACCAGCACGAGCAGGTACGCCAGCGCCATCGCGACCGGCAGCAGCAGCAGCTGCGGGTGCACCTCGCGGGTCTGCACCAGCGCGACGACCACGCCGATCGACAGCGAGATCGCGTAGCCGACCAGGTTGGACGTCGGCGCGACCGCCGGCAGGTACAGCCGCGGGAAGTACAGCTTGGTCGCCAGTGCCCCGCCGTCGACGACGGAGGTCGAGGCCGTCGAGATCGAGCCGTTCAGGTAGGACCAGGTCGCGATCCCGACCAGGACGAAGGCGGCGTACGGCTCGTCGGTCTGCACCTTGACGACCCGGGTGAACACGATGGCGAGCACCACGCCCTGCAGCAGCGGCAGCGCGACGGTCCACGCGAGCCCGAGGACGGCGGAGCGGTAGCGGGCCGCGAAGTCCTGGCGTGCCAGCATGGCGACCAGGGCGCGCCGGCGGACGACGTCGGCGACCAGCTCGCGCACCGGGGTGCGCTCACCGGTCAGCTCGAGGAGAGGGGGCGGCTGCATGCGCGTCCTGCTCACCTCTCCCTACGGCTGGCCGCACGTGCGGCGTGGCGCCGAGCGCGAGCTGCACGAGCTCGCCTCACGGCTGCGACGAGCCGGTGAGGACGCGAGGGTCCTCACCGGAACGCCACAGGGTCTCACCCGGCGGGGCGAGGTGCTCGGAGCCCCGGTCCGGTGGGTCCGCGTGCCGCGCCGCGCGTCGTGGCCCGACCCGGGACCGGGGTTCGCCGCGGCGGCCGCGATCGCCTCGCTCCGGGCGGACGTCGTGCACTGCCTGCACTACGCCGACGCGTACGGCGCGAGCCGGGCCGGGCGCACGCCGGTGGTGCTCAAGCTGACCGGCACCGTGCTGCCCTCGCTCATGACCGGGCTCGACGACCGGCTGCTGCGCGGGGCGCTGCGCCGGGCCGACGAGGTGTGGGCCAACAGCGCCTGGGCGGTCGAGCAGATGGAGGGCTTCGGCGTGCCGATGCGGGTGGTGCCCGCCGGTCTCGACACGACGCAGTTCGCGCCCGGCCCGGCGAGATCGCCCCACCCGCTGGTGGTCTGCGCGGCGGCGTCGTCCGAGCCTCGCAAGCGGATCGAGGACCTGCTGGCCGCCTGGCCCGCCGTCCGCCGGGCGCTGCCGGGCGCCGAGCTGGTGCTGGCCGGCCACGGCTCACCGGCCCTGCCCGACGGCGCGCGGCACGTCGGGCTGCTCGACGACGCGGCCCTCGCCGAGCTCTACGCCCGGGCCTGGGTGGTCGTCGCTCCCGCGGTGTACGAGGCCCTGGGACTGGTCACCCTGGAGGCCCTGTCCTGCGGGACGCCCGTGGCGGGAGCCGACTCGGGCGCGACGTCGGCGCTGGTCACCCCCGGCGTGACGGGGGCGCTCGCCGCGCCGCTGGACCCGGGCGCGCTGGCCGAGGCGGTGGTGACCGCGGCTCGGCTGTCGCAGGAGCCCGGGACGTCCGCGGCCTGCCGGGCGGCGGCGTCGCCGTACGACTGGGACGCGGTGGTCCCGCAGGTCGTCGCCGGGTACGCCCGCGTCGCTGGCTAGGGTCGTCCGGTGGACCGCACCGAAGCACTCGACGCCGTACGCACGCACCCCGGCTGGTACCACACGCTCGACCTCGGAGGCGGGGTCGTCGTGGAGGGCTCCGTCGACGTCCGCCCGTTCGTCGAGCGCGCGCTGCCGCGGTCGCTCGCGGGCAAGCGCTGCCTCGACGTCGGCACCTTCGACGGGTTCTGGGCCTTCGCGATGGAGGAGCGCGGCGCGTCGTCCGTCGTCGGCATCGACGTCGACGACACGACCCAGCTCGAGCACCCGCCGCTGAAGCGGGTGGGCAACGTGGCCACCGCCCGGAAGTCGGGGATCGTGCCCGGCGAGGGCTTCCGGATCGCCGCCGCGGCACGCGGATCGGCGGCCCGGCGGGTCTCCTGCAACGTCTACGACCTCGACGTCGAGACCCTCGGCGGTTCGGTGGACTTCGTCCTGGTCGGGGCGATCCTGCAGCACCTGCGCGACCCGGTGAAGGCCCTCGAGCGGGTGCGCTCGGTGCTCGCGCCCGGCGGCTGCGCCGTGCTCGTCGAGACCGTGTCGACCCGGCTGTCGCTGCTGCAGCCGCGCACGCCGGTGGCCGAGTTCCGTCCGGCGATGCCGGAGAACCGGTTCACCTGGTGGGTGCCCAACCTGTCGCTGCTGCGCGCGTGGCCGACCGCCGCGGGCATGCCCCCGGTGTCGAAGGTGCCGGTGCTGCACCGTCCGCTGCGGGGCAACGCCAAGGGCGACTGGATCGCCGCGGTGAAGGTCGCGCCCGCCTAGACCGTCGTCGACCAGGACGTCAGCAGGCCTGCCGGCCGGAAGCCGAGCGCCTCGTCGAACGCGAGGCCATCCGGCGCTCGAGCAGCGCCCGGTCCTCCAGCAGCGCGTCGGGGGGTGCCGGTCGCGCCACGTCACGAGCTCGTACCCGCGGCTGCGCTCACGAGCGTCGGCCTCGAGCGCCGACAGCGGCGCCTCGTCCGGTGGCAGCAGCAGGTCGCGGCGGGTCTCGGCAGCTCGCGCCGCCAGCCGTGTCTCAGGGCGAAGGCCCGTCCGGGGCAGTCCGGGCGCGGCTCGTCGACCTCGGTGAGCAGCTCGCGCCGGCCCGCCTCCCGCGCCAGCCGCAGGCCCCCGGCTGGCGCGGTCCCGCGCGGCGCGAGCCCGTTCACGACGGCCGGCTCAGGGTCAGGTCTCGTCGTCCTCCGGCGGCAGGCCCTCGAGGGCGCGTCCGGCCGGGGTGAGCACCCGCTCGACGGGTGAGGCGCTGACCGGCTCGCCGCAGGTGCGGCACACCCAGGCCATGTCGATCGGGTGGTCGTGGTGCCGCAGGACGACCGGCGGCTCGTCGGCCACCCAGCGGTCGCCCCAGGCCAGCAGGGCGTGCAGGACCGGGATCAGGTCGCGACCGCTCCGGGTCAGGTGGTACGTCGAGCGAGGCGGCGCGGTGCTGTAGGCCCGGCGCTCGAGGACGCCGAGCTCGACCAGGGTGGCGAGCCGGGCGGCCAGCCGGTCGCGCGGCGCCCCGGTGCCGCGGGCGATGTCGGTGAAGCGGTGGGCGCCCATGGAGACCTCGCGGACGACCAGCAGCGCCCACCGCTCACCGACGACCTCGAGGGCGCCGGCGATGGAGCACGCACGGCCCGGCAGGTCCTGCAGCTGAGGTCGGGTCACGGAAGAAGGTTTGCACATCGAACTCACTGGGTCTACCGTCCGGTCAGTTGGACATCCGAACTGACTCCGAGGAGGTCGTCGTGCTGGACGCGATGCAGGAGGTCCGGACCACCGGGCTGCGAGCCGACCGCTGGACCCTCCCGGAGCCGCCGCCGCGCCGGACCCCTGAGCAGTCCCGCACCCTCGTGCTGGCCTCGCTCAGCACGCTGCTGGTGCTGATGTCGTTCGTCACCCCACTGGGCACCGCGGCGCGCACCGCGGCCGACGTCGGCGGCGGCGCCGGGTCGGTGCCGTGGCTGCTCAGTGCGATGGCCCTGGGCCTCGCGGTCTCGCTGCTGCCCAGCGGGGCGTTCGCCGACGACCTCGGCCGCCGGCGGGTGCTCGTCGTCGGACTCACGCTGCTGGCCCTCGGCTCGGTCCTGTGCGCGGTCGCCGGGTCGTCGACCGCGTTCGTCGCCGGGCGCCTGCTGTCCGGGCTGGGGGCCGGCGCCGTCCTGGCCTGCGGGCTCGGCCTGATCGGGCACGCCTTCCCGCCCGGCCCGGCGCGCGGTCACGCGACCGGGGTCTGGGGCGCGAGCGTCGGCGCAGGCATCGGCACCGGCGGCCTGCTCACGGTGGTCGTCGACCAGGGGACGAGCTGGCGGCACACCTACGTCGTGGTCGCCGTGCTCGCGGTCGTGCTGGCCGTCGCGGGCCGGCTGCTGCTGGTCGAGTCGACCGCCGACGTGCGCCGACGGCCCGACCTGCTCGGGGCCGCGCTGCTCGGGACCGGTCTGGCCGCGCTGCTCGCCGCGCTCGTCGAGGTCCGGGAGGGCGTCACCGCCGAGGTGGTCGGCCTGGTGCTGAGCGGCGCGCTGCTGGTGGGTGGCTTCGTGCTGGCCGAGAACCGCGTGTCCGCACCGATGCTCGACCTGGCGCTGCTGCGCCGGCGCCCGTTCCTCGCGGCCTCCGTCGGCTCGTTCACCAACGGGGCCGGTGCGACCGCGCTGGCCGCCTTCACCCCCACCCTCGTCCAGCGGGGGCTGGGGCGCAGCCTGCTGGCCGCCTCCGTGCTGGTGCTGCTGTTCGCGGGCACGAGCGTGGCCACGGCGCTGCCGGTGAAGCGGCTGCCGGCGACGTGGACGAGCCGGCGGCTGCTGGTCGGCGGCCTGCTCGGCGTGGCCGTCGGGCAGCTGGCGCAGACCGGGCTGACGGTCGACTGCTCGCTCGCGCGCCTGGTGCCCGGGACCCTCGTCGTCGGCGTCGCGTTCGGCGTGCTGAACGCGACGCTCGGGCGGGAGGCGGTCGCCAGCGTGCCGGCCGACCGCAGCGCCCTGGGCAGCGGCGCCAACAACACCTTCCGCTACGTCGGGTCGGCGCTCGGCATCAGCCTCGTCGCGGTGATCGCGACGCGCGCTCCCGGAGCCGACGGTCTGGTCGCGGGCTGGACCACGGCGGGGCTCGTGACGGCCGGGCTGTCGGTCCTGGGCGCGCTCGTGGTCCTCGCGCTGCGCCCGCTGCCCGTCGCGGTCGAGCCGGCTCAGCCCCGCCCGAGCCAGGCGAGCACCTCGTCGGCCAGCAGCTCGCCGACCACCCGGTGGCCCAGCGGGGAGTAGTGCATGCCGTCGGCGGACGCGTCGTCGCCCGCCTGCGCGCAGGCCACCGACGCCTCGACCAGCCGCACCTCGGGGTCGGCGAAGCTGTCGACCACCTCGCGCAGGGTCCGCTGCACGACCGCGTGCCGCTCGTCCATCCCCGGCAGGAAGTGCCGCAGCACCTCGCCGGGCGCGTTGACGTCCAGCACCAGCACGAGCGGGCGCGAGTCATAGCGGATCGCGCGGACGAGCTGCTTCATCACCTCGCCGAACCGGCGGGGCGTCGTCTGCCAGGTGCGCATCCCGACCTTCGGCGCGGCCCAGCGCCGGTAGGTCCGGATCCTGCGCCACACCGGGTAGGCGACGTGGTGCCGGTAGAGCTGGCCGGTACGGGTGGCGACCTCGTGGTCGGTGACGAGGTGCCGCACGACGGGCACGGGCAGCAGCCACGGCTGGCTCTCGTTGAGGCCGTACTGCAGGACCACGACGTCGGGCAGGTGGCGGCGCACCGACTCCTGGTACCGCTTGAAGCCCTTCACCGCGAAGTCGAACCAGCGGCCCTCCTGCGCGACCCGCACCGGCACGCCGGCGGCCGCGAGCCGGTCCCGAAGCACCTCGGCGTAGGTCCCGTCGTCGGCGCCGGTGCGGCCCGGGATCGACAGCACGGCGACCGAGTTGCCGAGCACGACCACCGACAGCGGCCGCTCGTGGCTCACCGTGCGAGCCACGGGCCCACCTCCTTCGCCAGCGCCTCGGCCGTGAGCCGGTGGCCCTCGGCGTCGCGGTGGATGCCGTCGGGCAGGTGCACCAGCGGCGGGCGGACGGCCCGGACGTCCGGGTCGCCGAGCTCGCTGACGAAGGCGTCCTGCGCGTCCTGGAACAGCCGGTGCCGCTCGGCCATCGCCGGCACCCAGTGCAGCCAGCGCTCGCCGGGCGGGTCGAGGTCGAGCAGCAGGACCAGGCAGCCGGTCTCGTCCCGGGCCATCGTCACGACCTTGCGCAGCTCGGTCGTGTAGCGCTCGGGCGAGAGCCGGTAGGTCGGCAGGTGCGAGGTCCGTCGCTGCACCTCGCGCAGCCGCTTCCAGACCGGCGGCGCCACCTGGGTGCGGTACCACAGGGCCGCCGGGTGGCTCGAGCGGTCCCACGACTGGAAGTGCCGGGCGGCGAACGTCGGCACGACGTTGGGCTGCGCCTCGCCCATCCCGTAGTTGAGGACGAGGACGTCCGGGAAGTGGTTGCGGACGCCGTGCTCGTAGCGGCGGCGCAGGTCGCTGACGAGGTCGAACCACTGGCCGGTGTGGCGGACGACGACGTCGTGACCGGGCAGCAGCGACGGCAGCACCTCGCCGTAGCTGCCGGCGCCGCGCGCGGCGCCGTCCGGGACGACGAGCAGCGAGACCGACCCCCCGGCGATGACGATCCGGTTCACAGCAGCACGCTCCTCGAACGGACGGAACCGACCAGCACGACCACGACCTCGGCGACGTCGGCGACAGCCGTCTGCGTGCCGAACCGCGGGCCGCGGGCCCGCCAGTGGACGGCC
>JAOPVV010000424.1 GCA_025966005.1 Frankiales bacterium | reverse complement strand
CGACGTCCACGGGATCCCGCCCCGGTCGTCGTGCGCGCACCGCGGCACCAGCGCGACCAGCCCCGCCGGGACCCGGGCATCGGCGGCGTACTGCCGGGCGGCCTGCTCCGCCGAGCCCTGCAGCGCGTCCAGACCCGCGACGAACTCCGGGCGCGGCCAGGGCGTCAGCGCCTCCAGCTCCCGGAGGTCTGCCGTACTGGCCATCAGGAGAGTGAAGTCGAACGCGTGTTCGATGGCCAGGGTCCGGGCGGGTTGTGGAAGCTGTTCGGCCGTGGAGCCGTGGAGCCGTGGAGCCGTGGAGCCGTGGGTCCCAGCCCTCGGCCGGGCATGCGTGCCGACCCACGACGTTCCCCGGTCATGACCACGAGCGACGACCTGGACCGCAACCGCGCGAACGTGCTGGCCTTCTACGACCTCATGTTCAACCAGTGCCGGCCGGCGGAGGCCGTCGAGCGGTACGTCGGGGCGACGTACGTGCAGCACAACCCGCAGGTCGCCGACGGCAAGGACGCCTTCGTCGCGTACTTCGAGCGGATGGCGCGGGAGTTCCCCGGCAAGCGGGTCGAGTTCGTCCGGACCGTCGCAGAGGGCGATCTCGTGGTGCTGCACTGCCGGCGGAGCTGGCCGGGCGACCACGACTACGCGGGCATGGACGTCTTCCGCGTCGACGCCGACGGCAGGGTCGTCGCGCACTGGGACGTCCTGCAGGTCGTCCCCGAGACCGCCGCCCACGGCAACGGCATGTTCTAGGTCAGGCCCAGCGCCTCGGCGAGCGCGTCCGCCCACTGCTGGTAGCCCCGGTCATTCGGGTGGAAGCCGTCGGCGTACAGCCCCCGGTACGGCGGGCCGGTGTGCGCCCAGAGGTCCGCGACGCGCAGCCCGTGCTCTGCGGCGCGGGCACGGACCACCTCGTTGACGCGCCGGGTCTTGCGCTCGAACACCCCTCGGGCGGTCGTGGACACCACCGCGCCGGGGGGCAGCGCCGTGCACAGGTCCTCGACGGCACGGGTCCAGACGGCCTCGCGCGTGCGCAGCGCGTCGTTGCCGCCGACGACCGCGGTCACGAGCTCGGCCCCGAGGTCGCGCCCGGCGGGCCACTGCACGTCGACGACCTCGCGCGTGCGCGCGCCGGAACGCGACAGGTTCACGACCCGCCACGGCTCGCCCGTCGCCCGCAGCCGTGCCAGCACCAGGCCGACCCAGCCGCGGTCGTGCGCGCTGGCGCCGACGCCCTGCGCGGCGCTGTCGCCGAGCACGAGCCAGAGAGGTCCGGCCGCCTCCCGGGCCGCGCCGTTCGACGCCTCCCACGCCGGGCGGTAGCGCTCCACCTGCTCGATCGAGCGGCGGAACAGCGGCAGCCGCCTGGCGAGGTCCACGACGGGAGGGTAGGTGCGCGGACTAGCCTGCGGGCCATGTGCGGCATCGTGGGATACGTCGGCGACAAGCAGGCCCTGGAGGTCGTCCTGGACGGCCTGCGCCGGCTCGAGTACCGCGGCTACGACAGCGCCGGCGTGTCGGTCCTCGACGGCAGCGGGCTGCAGGTCGAGCGCAAGGCCGGCAAGCTCGCCAACCTCGAGGAGCTCGTCAGCGGGCGTGCGATGCCGGGCACGCTCGGCATCGGCCACACCCGCTGGGCGACGCACGGTCCGCCCACCGACGCCAACGCCCACCCCCACGTGGACTGCGCGGGTGCGGTCGCCGTCGTCCACAACGGCACCATCGAGAACTACGAGGTGCTGGTCGCCGGGCTCGAGCAGCGCGGCCACCAGCGCCGCTCCGAGACCGACACCGAGGTCGTCGCGCACCTGCTCGAGGAGCGCTACGCCGACGGCCCGACCCAGGGCGACCTGCCGGCGTCGCTGCGCTCGATCTGCAAGGACCTCGAGGGCTCGTTCGTCCTCGTCGTCAGCCACCGCGACGAGCCCGACCTCGTCGTCGCCGCCCGCCGCAACCTGCCGCTGGTGATCGGCCTCGGTGACGGCGAGAACTTCGTCGGCTCGGACGTCACCGCCTTCATCGCGCACACCCGCGAGGCCCGCGCCGTCGAGCAGGACCAGGTCGTCGAGGTCCGTCGCGCGGGGGTCACCGTCACCGACCTCGAGGGCACCGTCGTCGACGGCGACAGCTACCACGTCGACTGGGACACCGACGCCGCCGAGAAGGGCGGCTACGAGTTCTTCATGCTGAAGGAGATCGAGGAGCAGCCGGCTGCGGTCCGCGAGACCCTCGGCGGACGGCTCGACGCCGACGGGCTGCTGCACCTCGACGAGCTGGCGATGAGCGACGAGGACGTCCGCGGCATCGAGCAGGTGTTCATCGTCGCGTGCGGCTCGGCCTACCACTCGGGTCTGATCGGCAAGTACGCCATCGAGCGCTGGTGCCGGCTGCCCGTCCAGGTCGAGATGGCCAGCGAGTTCCGCTACCGCGACCCCGTCGTCGGCCGCAACACCCTGGTCATCGCGGTCAGCCAGTCGGGCGAGACCGCCGACACCCTCGAGGCCGTCCGGCACGCCCGCTCGCAGCGGGCCTGGGTGCTGGCCGTCACGAACACGGTCGGCTCGACGATCAGCCGCGAGTCCGACGCCGCGCTGTACACCCGCGGCGGGCCCGAGGTGGCGGTCGCGTCGACCAAGGCGGTGATGACCCAGATCACCGCCATGTACCTGGTCGGGCTGTACCTCGCGCAGCTGCGCGGCACCCGCGACCCCGACGAGGTGCGCGCCCACATGGCCGACCTCAGCACCATCCCCGACCTGCTCACCGAGCTGCTCGGCCGGATGGAGCCGGTGCGCGAGCTGGCCCGCTCGCTCAAGGACGAGGAGCGGGTGCTGTTCCTCGGCCGCCACGTCGGCTACCCGATGGCGCTCGAGGGTGCGCTCAAGCTCAAGGAGCTGGCCTACGTCTCGGCCGAGGGCTTCCCCGCCGGCGAGATCAAGCACGGGCCGATCGCGCTGATCGAGCAGGGCACCCCGGTCGTCGTCATCGCGCCGCGGCACGCGCTGCAGGCCAAGCTCATCAACAACGTGCAGGAGGTCCGCGCCCGCGGCGCCCGCACCATCGTCATCACGACCGACGGCGACGCCAGCGTCCTGCCGTACGCCGACGACGTCATCTCGATCCCCGACACCAAGTCGCTGCTCACGCCGCTGCTGACGATCGTCCCGCTGCAGGTGCTCTCGGCCGAGATCGCCCGGGCGCGCGGGCTCGACGTCGACCAGCCCCGCAACCTCGCCAAGTCCGTGACCGTGGAGTAGCGATGACCATCGAGTACAGCCTGGAGCTCATCCGCGGCCTCGGCAGCGACCTGCACACCGTCGCCGACGTGATGGACGGCCGGAACGCGGCTGCCCGCTACGAGCAGGCCGACGTCGGCCGGCAGGTGGCCGACGCGCTCGACCACTTCGCCGACAACCGGGACGACAAGCGCGAGCTGCTCACCAAGAGCAGGCGCAACGTCGGTGACATGGCGCAGGCGACCGCGGCCAGCTTCGAGGAGTTCGACCAGGAGATGGCCAAGGCCGTGAAGACGATCCTCGAGGAGCCCGCGTGAGCGCCCGTGCCGCCGAGTGGCACCTGCTGGGCCACGGCAGCGACCCGGTGCCGCACAGCACCACCGCCGTCGACCGCCTGGCCGACACCTACGAGCAGACGGCCGTCGCGATCCGCGAGTCCACGGACCGGCTGCGCCGGCTCGCCGAGCTCGACGGCTGGACGGGTGACGCGGCGGAGGCCTTCGCGGAGGCGGCGGACGACCTGCACGGCGACCTGGGCGACGCCGAGCGCCGGTACGAGGACGCCGGGGTGGCCCTGCGCGCGTTCGTCCGCCGGTGAACACGGCCCGGACGGAGTCGTGGGGCGCCGTGCGCGCCGCCGAGACGGCCCACGACGCGGTGGTCCGCAACAGCGGTGACACGCTGGAGGGGGTCGCCGAGCCGACCGAGGAGCAGCGCGACGCGCAGAGCCGGCGCGAGAGCCGCCGCGGGGACGCCGAGGCCGACCTGGTCTTCGCGCAGCGCAAGCTCGACGACGCCCTGGCGGCCCTCGAGACCGCCGCCGAGAAGGCGGCGGAGGGCATCCGCGACGCGGCCAAGCACGGCAAGGACGGGTTCTGGGACAACGTCAAGGGAGGCCTGCGCGACGTCGCCGACGCGGTCCACCTCAAGACGATCGTCGAGGTGCTCGGCTGGGTCGCGCTCGCGATCGCCGCCGTCGCCCTCGCGGTCGCCCTGGTCGCGACGGCCCCGTTCTGGCTGGTCGCGCTGGGCGCCGCCGTGGGCGTCACCCTGCTCGCCGGGAACCTCGTCCTGTGGGCCAACGGCTCGGAGGACGCCGAGTGGTACGACGTGGCCCTCGAGGTCGTCGGCCTGGTCACGCTGGGCTTCGCCCGGCCGTTCACCGGCGGCGCCCGCGCCGCCACTACGACGGCGCGGGGGGTGGCGGCGACGTCGACGGCCGCTGCGGCCCACGCCGACGAGGCGGCCCGGCTGGCCAGGACCGGCGACGGCGTCCGCGCGGCGAACGCCTCCGGGATCGCGCCCGGCAACAACCTGCGGATCTGGTCCGACGCCACGAGGGCGGAGCGCGCGGCGCAGGCCACCACCGCTGGCACCAACGCCGGCGACGGTGTGGGGGCCGCGGTGGCTGCCCGCCCCGGTGCGCTGCGGGCCCTGCCGTACACCGACGGGGAGCTGGCCCAGATGGCCGCCGAGATCAGCCGGCTCGAGGCCCTGCCCGCCGCCGCCGGCGCGACCGTCAGTCCCGCGCTGCAGGCCGCCCGCCAGGAGCTGGCGACCGCGATCGCCAACGGACGGGTCGGTCTCACCGGCAGCGCCGTCAGCGGCGGCCGGCAGGTCGCCGGTGCGCTCGAGGGCGACGGTCCGCCCTCGACCGGTGCCCCCCAGGACGGCCTGCACTGGCGGCTGTCGGACCACGAGACCGCCGGGTGACCCGACGCGTCCCGGTGATGCGGCCGGCCGCGCGAGGCGGGCTCGCCGCCGGTGCCGCCCTGACCGAGCAGGTGCGCGTGACCCTCGACGGCGTCGTCGAGGTGGTCGGCGGCCGCACGGAGCAGCGGCTCCCGTCCGGCACGGTGCACCGGGCCGTCCTGCTCGCGGACGCCGACGCCGAGCGCCTGCTGCACACGGACAACCACCACCAGGGCGGCGCCCTGCTGCTCCTCGACGCGGCCGGCGCGCCGCTGCTGGCGCTGCTCGTCCTGGACTGGGCGCCGCCCGGCTCGCCCGACCTGACCGCCCTGCGGGCCGCCACGGGTGTCGACGCGGTCTGCGCCGCCCTGGGCCTGCCGCTCGAGCCGGCCGAGGCCGCCGACCTGGACGCCCTGGCGCGCCACTCCGGCGCCCTGCGAGCCGTCCTGCACTCGCCGGGGCCGCGTCCGCGACTGCCTCGCCGGGCCGCGTGGCGGACGGCGTGGGCCGCGGTCCTCCTGTCGATCTTCACGCTCCTGGGCGCCTCCGCCTCCGACGGCGGCGCGAACCCGGTCGGCGACGTCCTCGGCGGTGCCCACGGCGGAGTCCTCGGGCTCCTCGCCGCGGTGCTCGCGCTGTGCGTCGGCGTCCCGACGGTCCTGGCGTCCCTGGCGCTGCACCGGGTGACCCGCGCGCCGGCGCCCGGGCTCGACGCCGACCCGGTCGTGCTGCGCGCCAGCCCGGCGACCGCGGTACCTGCCCGGGTCGTCGGCCACGAGCTGCAGGTGACGCCCGACCTGCTGCTGCTGCGCCGCTACGGGGCGGTCGTCGTGCTGCCGGGCCCGCAGGCGGGAGGCGTGGCGCAGGCCGTCCTCGAGCCGTCCGCCGTGCGCCTGCGCGACGCGGACGGGCTGCTGTACGCCTCGCTCTGTGCCGACCTCTGGTGCGGCAGCCCCGCCGCGCGCGACGCGCTGCGCGAGGGCCTGCAGTCGGCCGGTCTGGAGGTGCTGGACGCCCCCGTCGACGCGTTCGCGCCGCTCGACCTGGTCGAGCAGACCACCGACGGCGCCATCGCCCAGCTGGTGGGCCGTCCGCAGGACCGCGGTGGGGTCGTCGCCGGTCCTGGCCGGCTGGTGGCCCTCGCCACCGGCGCCGCGGCGGCCGCGGCCGGCGCGGCCTACCAGTCCGGTGCCGACTGGCAGGACGCCCCGGCTGTCGTCCTCGGCGTCGCCTGCGCCGTCCTGACCGTCGTCCTGACCGTCCAGCTGCTGCTCGCGGCCCGGGTCCGCCGGGCGGACGCCGTGCTCGTCCAGCCCGGTGCCCGCGGCGTGGCGGCCCGATGAGCGGCGACGGCTTCGTCTTCGACGCTCCCGCGCACCCCCGGTGGCTGCCGCTGCCGCTGGAGGGCGACGTCGACCAGGAGGCGGCCGCGCTCGTGCAGCGCGTCGCCGGGCACAGCGCGAGCCCCGACTTCCTCGAGACCACCACGGCCTGGGTCGCCGGCACGACGCGGGTCGTACGCCGCGAGGTCCAGCGGGTGCGCGAGGAGCGGCTTCGCCCCACCTTCGCCGCGTGGGTGCTGCTGCCCGAGCCGGACCTGCTGCTGCCCGGTCCCGTCGCGTTCCTGCGCGCCGGACCGCTCGGTCGCGACGACGACGCGGACGCCGCCCTCGGGTCGGTGGTCGACCTGGTGGCCGAGCTGCACGGGCCGCTCGAGGTCGAGGGCCTCGAGACCGCCTCCGGGCCGGCGCTGCAGGTGCGCCGACGCCCGGTGCGGACCGTCGACGGCGACCGGCTGGTCGAGGAGCAGCGGCTGGTGCTCTGGGCCCGACCGGACCTCGAGGTGGTCGTGCACCTGTCGCTGTACGCCGTCGACCTGGTCGAGGGCGGCCGGGCCGCCGCGCCGCTGCGCGAGCTCGGGGCGTCGCTGCGCTGGGACGTCGTGTGACCCGGGACCTCAGGTGACCGCTGCCGTCGTCGGTGGCTGGCGGTGGCACCTGCTGATGCCGCCGGGGTGGGTGAGGCTGCCGGCCGACGACGCCGAGCGCTGGCGGCGGGCGGTCGCCCGGCTGCTCGACCGCCGGCAGTCCCACCTGCCGCGCGACCAGACGGCCACCGCCCGTCGCGCCCTGACCCGCGAGCTGCTCGGCCAGCTCGGCGACGCCCGCCGGGCCGGCGCGACCGAGGTGCACACGCTGATGGAGCTCGTCCGCGGCCTCCCGGTCACCGCCGGGCTGACCGTGGTGCCGCTGCCGGCCGAGGACGGCCAGCGCTCGCTGCTGACCGCGCTGCAGCAGGTGTTCGCCGACAGCGACGGCCGGGTCGCGACCGAGGCTGCGCGGATCGCCGGCCAGCCCGCGCTCCGCCGCCACCGCCGGGTGCTCGGGCCGCCCGCCGAGGGCGCCCCCGACGGGGCGCAGGACTGGCGCACCCACCTGGACTGGGTGGTGGAGCTGCCCGACGGTGACCACCTCGTCCTGTCCTTCGCGACGCGGACCGGGCCGATCGCCGCCGAGCTCGTCGCGCTGTTCGACGCCGTCGCCGGCTCGCTCCAGCTGGTGCCCGAGCCCGCATGATCATCGGCGTGGGCATCGACGTGGTGCAGGTCGACCGCATCGAGCGGGCCCTGGCCCGGACGCCGACGCTGGCCGACCGGCTGTTCACGCCCGGTGAGCGCGAGTCGACGCGCAGCGAGTCGCTCGCCGCCCGCTTCGCCGCCAAGGAGGCGGTCGCCAAGGCGCTCGGCGCTCCCGGTGGGCTCCGCTGGACCGACGCCGAGGTCGTCAACGACCCCAGCGGCCGGCCGCGGCTGGTGCTGCACGGCGGGGTCGCCGACGAGGCCGCTGCCCAGGGCATCACCACCTGGCACCTGTCGCTCTCGCACGACGGCGGCGTCGCGACCGCCGTCGTGGTCGCGGAGGCTTGAGGCGTGCGGACGGCGCACGCGGCGGCGCAGGTGCGCGCCGCCGAGGCGGAGCAGAGGGCCCTGCTCGCGTCCGGCGCGCTGCTGCAGCGGGCCGCGGCCGGCCTCGC
>JAOPVV010000416.1 GCA_025966005.1 Frankiales bacterium | reverse complement strand
GCGGCCTGCTGCGCGAGGTGGTGCTGGCGATGCGGGCCTGCCCGGTGCCGGTGGTCGCGTCGGTGCAGGGGCTGTGCCTGGCCGGCGGCGTCGGCCTCGTGCTCGGCTGCGACCTCGTGGTCGCTGCCGACACCGCTGCCTTCGGGCTGCCGGAGGTCGACCTGGGGCTGTGGCCGTTCATGGTCAGCGCGCTGCTCGGTCGGCACGTCAGCCCGAAGCGGGCGATGGAGATGATGCTGTCCGCGCGTCGGGTGCCGGCGTCGGAGGCGCTCGAGATGGGGCTGCTCAGCCGCGTGGTGCCGGCGGCCGACCTGGCTGCGGAGACGACCGCGCTGGTCGAGGCGCTCGCGGCCAAGCCGCCGGTCGCCGTCCGCCTCGGCAAGGCCGCCTTCCTGGCGGCGATGGAGACCACCCTCGCGCCCGGGCTCGAGGCGATGCAGGCGCAGCTGTCGCTGCTGAACACCACCCAGGACGCGGCTGAGGGCGTGGGTGCGTTCCTGCAGAAGCGGACCCCGCAGTGGAAGGGCCGCTAGACGTACTTCGCCGTCCGCCGCCACCTCCTGTTGTGCGTGGGGCCGTATGAGCCGGTCCGGGGTGGGGGAGACGCGGGTGTCACCCGCACGGTGACCGCGACCGGGCCTGACGCAGGCAGCCCGTCGCACTGATCGAAGCGCGGCCCGAACGGGCGGACTTCCGGTTCTCCACCGCGCCGCGTCGGCGGTGACGGGACAGCGGTCGTCGCGATGACCTGGTCGGCGAACTCTGCATCGTGGTGCTCTGGAAGGGGGATCGTCTGTGTGGCTTGTTCGTGCACGTCGTCGTTCTGTGGCGATCGCGGCCATCGTCCTGCTGGCGAACGGGTTGTTGTTGGGCAGCTCCTGGTCGCCGTGGTCCGGGACCGCGCTGGCGGCGACCGGTGACGTGTACCCGGCCGGCAGCACCAGCGTCTCGTCGGCAGGGTCGAGCTCTGCCATAAGCGGCACCAACATCTACCGCGCGACCGACAGGATGGTGATCTACACACCCAGTGCCGGCAGCGTCACGCCGACGAACATCTACGGTGCCGAGGCCATCGTGGTTGCGGGCAAGGTGACGGAACTGCGTGACCGCCAGTCGACAGGCGAGGCGGCAACGCCGATCCCGGCCGAGGGGGTCGTGCTGTCGGGGCACGGGGCCGCGCGCGACTGGATCCTGCGCCACGCCCCGGCGGGTGCCACCTTGACGTTCTCGGGAGGCACCAGTGCGGCACCGTCGCCGTCGGCCACCGCCAGCCCGTCCCCCGCTCCGAGCTCGACGTCAGGGTCGGGCACCTCGCCGGCTGGCAGTACGAGCGTGACGGCATCCGGGTCCACGTTCGCCGTCAGCGGCACGGACACCTACCGTGCCGCCGACAAGCTGGTGATCTACACGCCGGCCGCGGGGAGCGTCACGCCGACCAACATCTACGGCGCCGAAGCCACTGTCAGCGGCGGCAAGGTCACAGTGCTGCGCGACCGGCAGTCGACCGGACAGGGCGGGACCCCGATCCCGACCGACGGGGT
Organism: Frankiales bacterium; assembly: GCA_025966005.1. GTDB lineage: Bacteria > Actinomycetota > Actinomycetes > Mycobacteriales > SCTD01 > SCTD01. The sequence continues at coordinate 3,029 of JAOPVV010000416.1, read as the reverse complement.
CGTCCTGTCCGGCCATGGCGCGGCGCGGGACTGGATACTGCGCAATGCCCAGGTAGGCGTGCCGGTCCTGTTCTCCGGAGGGGCGAGCGCGTCGCCGTCGCCCTCGCCGAGCGCGACGACCCCGACGCCAACGCCCAGTGCGCCGACGACGACACCCTCACCCGGCGCGACGGCCCCGACGCCGAAGCCCAGCGTGACGCCGACGGCGTCACCAAGCCCCACCGCAGGGCCCTCCGCGCCGGCCGGATCCGGGCCCGGAGTCGCCTCCATCACGTTCGACGACGGCCAGACAGGCCAGTACGTCAACGCCCGGCCAGTGCTGCAGAGCCGCGCGATGAAGGGGACGTTCTACATCGTCAGCGACGGCATGACCTGGGGACCGGGCCACATGGGCGCGTCCCAGGTCCGGCAGCTGGCACTGGAGGGCCACGAGGTCGGCAACCACACGCGGACGCACGCCAACCTTTCGACGCTCTCCGGCAGCCAGGTCGAGGCCGAGTTCGCAGCGTCGCAGTCGGCCATCTCGAGTGCCGCTGGCGTCACGCCGACGACCTGCGCCTACCCGTACGGCAGCTACAACTCGGGCGTCACCGCGACAGCCGCACGGTTCTTCCGCGCCTGCAGGAGTGTCAGCTCCGGCCCGAACCCGCTGTCGGGGTACTCGGCCTACCAGCTCGTGACCTACTACGTGCGGGGCACCGACACGGCAACCACCATCCGGGACGCGGTACGCCGCGCGCAGTCCGCCAACCAGTGGATCATCTTGACCTACCACGGCGTCGGTGCTGCCGACACCGGCGACGACGTCTCGACGGCCAACTTCACCGGCATGATGGACGCCGTCAAGGCAACCGGCATCCCGGTCAAGACCGTCGCGCAGGTGGTAGCCGGATGAGTCCCGGCCGCTTGGAACGGCGGCCGGACCTGGACACGGCCCACCATGCCGCGCTCGCCACGGGTGCGCGTCGTCACTCGCAGCCTGCTGGACGTCCCGTGCCGCCACCCTCGTGGTGCTGCGCGGCACGCTCAGGCAGCCGTGGGCCGAGCAGTTCTGCGACGCGGTCGTCGCCGAGCTGACGTAGCGGCGGGTCGTACGCTCGGCGGCATGAGCGAGCAGCCCACCGACCAGGACACCCCCGGCACCGCCAGCCACGACCCGGACCGGCCGGCGGCGCTGCTCGAGCTCATGGCGACCGGTTGGGCCCCGCGCGAGGAGGACCTGCCGCTGGAGCACCCGGCCGCCCGCTACCGAGCCGTGCGCCGGGCCGCTCTCGCGGCGCGCTTCCGGGGCGAGCGGCTCGTCGTCCCCACGGGCGGCTACAAGACGCGCGCCAACGACACCGAGTACCGCTTCCGGCCCTCGACCGAGTTCGCCCACCTGGTCGGCTCGCACGAGCCCGACGCCGTGCTGGTGGTCGAGGACGGCCGCAGCGTGCTCTACCAGGCGCCCGTCATGGACCGCTCGACGCCGGCCTTCTTCACCGACCGCGTGTACGGCGAGCTGTGGGTCGGGCCGCGACCCTCGCTCGAGGCGACCCAGGCGCTGCTCGGCGTCGAGACGCGCCCGCTCGAGGAGCTCGAGAAGCTGTCCGGCCCGGCCCGCGTCGTGCGCGGCTACGACAGCCGCGTCGAGGCGCTGTTCGAGACCGACGAGCAGGCCGACGTCGAGCTGACGCAGTTCCTGTCCGAGCTGCGGCTGGTCAAGGACCCCCACGAGGTCGCCGAGCTGCAGAAGGCGGTCGACGCCACCGTCCTGGGCTTCGAGGACGTCGTGCGCCAGCTCGGCGAGGCCAAGGCGACCAGCGAGCGCTGGGTGGAGGGGGTGTTCAACCTGCGCGCCCGGGTCGAGGGCAACGACGTCGGCTACGGCAGCATCTGCGCCGCCGGGGCGCACGCCTGCACCCTGCACTGGACCGACAACGACGGCCCGGTGCGCGACGGCGAGCTGATCCTGCTCGACATGGGTGTCGAGGGCCACGAGCTCTACACGGCCGACGTCACCCGCACGCTGCCCGTCAGCGGCACCTTCACCCCGCGCCAGCGCGAGGTCTACCAGCTCGTTTACGAGGCGCAGGAGGCCGGCATCGCCGCCTGCCGGCCCGGCGCGGACTTCCTCGAGCCGCACCGCGCGGCGATGCGGGTGCTCGCCCAGGGGCTCGAGCGGCTCGGAGTGCTCGCCGACGCCGAGGCGGCGCTGGCCGAGGACGCCCAGCTCTACCGCCGGTACACCCTGCACGGCGTCAGCCACATGCTCGGCCTCGACGTCCACGACTGCGCGCACGCCCGCCAGCAGACCTACCGCAAGGGGCCGCTGGAGGTCGGCTACGTCCTCACCGTCGAGCCGGGCCTGTACTTCCAGCCGGACGACCTCACGGTCCCCGAGGACCTGCGTGGGATCGGCGTCCGGATCGAGGACGACATCGTCATCACCGAGGACGGCTGCCGGAACCTCTCGGCCGCTCTGCCGCGCGACCCGGACGGCGTGGAGGAGTGGATGCGCGGCCTGATGGCCTAGTCCGTCCCTGGTCAAGGTGGGGCACCCGTCCGCCGAAGACCCTGTCGTGACCTCCTCGATCGAGCCCTTCCTGCGAGCGCTGGTGGAGTGCGGCGGGTCCGACCTGCACTGCAAGGTCGGGTCGCCGCCGCGCGTCCGCATCGACGGCAAGCTGCGCAAGCTCCAGACCCGCGACCTGACGGCGGCCGACACCAGCCAGATGGTGAGCGAGGTCCTGCGCGAGGACCTCGTCGAGGAGTTCCACAAGTCCAACGAGGCGGACTTCGCCTACTCGATGGCGGGCATCGGCCGGTTCCGCGTCAACGCCTTCCGCAGCCGCGGCTCGTGCGGCCTGGTCTTCCGCCGGGTCAGCGTCGGCGCGATCCCGCTCGTCGACCTGGGCCTGCCGGCGGTGCTGGCCAGCCTGGCGATGGAGCCCCGCGGCCTGGTGCTGGTCACCGGCCCCACCGGCTCGGGCAAGACGACCACCCTGGCTGGGATGATCGACCACATCAACGCCAACAAGGAGGTGCAC
>JAOPVV010000405.1 GCA_025966005.1 Frankiales bacterium | reverse complement strand
CGTACGCCCGCGGGCAGCCGGCCGTCTGCGCCGGCCAGCTCGGCGGTGCCGCCGTCCCGGGAGAGCAGCAGCCCGAGCCCGAGGCCGAGACCGGCCGCGACGACGAGGGCGAGCAGCGCCAGCAGCGGGGAGAACAGCCGGTGGTCCTCCTGCTCGTCCTGCTCGAGCTCCTCACGGCCGCGCAGCAGCAGGGCGGCGCCGCTCGGCAGCAGCTCGGACGCCAGCGCCTCCACCCGCGCCAGCACCTCGGCGCGGTCGGCCTCCGGCACGCCGACGACGGTCAGGCCGGTCAGCAGCAGGTGCGCGCGCTGCTGGGCGTCGGTGACGGCCCGGCAGGCGTCGCACGACAGGGCGTGCCGACGGACGGTGGCGTCGCGGGCCGCGACCGGCCCGCCCTCGCCGAGCCGGGCCAGCGCCCCGAGGTCGTCCTGGTGGGCGGGCGGCCGGGTCGCGGCCTCGTCGTCGACCAGCGGGAGGAAGGCGAGCCGCGCCCGGGCGACGAGCCGCATCGCGCCGTCGCCGTCGGTGCCCAGGGCAGCGCCGACCGACAGGTCGGGCAGGTCGTAGGAGTCGCGCAGCAGCAGGGCGACCCGCTCCCGCTCGGGCAGCTGGTCGAGCGACTCGGCCAGCACCTGCTGGTCCTCGTCGACCGCCAGGACGCCACCGCCGAGCGGCAGGTCGGCGGGGTCCGCGACGGCCACCTGACGGCCGAGGGTGCGGGCGCGGGCGAACCACCAGCCGACGGCGTCCTCGACGGTCTCCGGACGGTCGGCGACGGCCTCGACGAGGTCGAGGGCGCTGGCCTCGACGACCTCGAGCGCCTCCTGGGGACCGCAGCCGAGACGGCGCACGGCGTCGTGCACCCGGTCGAGGTGGACGCGGACGGCGGCGGTGATGTCCTCGGTGGAGATGCCGGCCGCGCGGGGGTCCTCGTCCACGCTCCTAGCCTATGCGGCATGGCCCCAGTCGATCTGCGCAGCGACACGCTCACCCGCCCCACCGCTGCCATGCGCGCGGTGATGGCCTCGGCCGAGGTCGGCGACGACGTCTACGGCGAGGACCCCTCCGTGCGCCGGTTGGAGGAGCAGGTGGCCGGCCTGTTCGGCCACGACGCGGCCGTCCTCGTCCCGAGCGGGACCATGGGCAACCAGATCTGCCTGCGGCTCGTGGTCCCGCCGGCCGACGAGCTGCTCTGCGACGCCGACGCGCACGTCGTCACCTACGAGCACGGCGGGGCGGCGCAGCACGGCGGGATCCAGTCGCGCACCACGCCCGGCGGCCTGCTGTCGGCCGCGGTCGTCGAGCCCTACCTCCGCCCCGACGGGTGGGGCACCGTCGCCACCCGCGCGGTGAGCGTCGAGCAGACGCACAACCGCGGCGGGGGCCTGGTGCACCCGCTGGCCGACCTGCAGGGCCTGCGCGTCCTGACCGCGGCGCACGGCATCGCGCTGCACTGCGACGGGGCTCGGATCTGGAACGCCGCCGTCGCCTCCGGCACGGCGCTGGGGGAGTACGGCGCGCAGTTCGACACGCTGTCGGTCTGCCTGTCGAAGGGGCTCGGCGCCCCGGTCGGCTCCGTGGTGGTCACCGACACGGCTCGGGCCGCCGAGGCGCGGGTGCTCCGCAAGCGGCTCGGGGGCGGCATGCGCCAGGCCGGGATCCTCGCCGCCGCAGGCTCGTACGCCCTCGAGCACCACGCCGAGCGGCTGGCCGACGACCACCGCCGGGCCGCCGAGATCGCGCAGGCGCTGGGCGTCGGGCCGGTCGAGACCAACATCGTCCCGGTCGACCTCACCGACAGCGCGTGGGACGCCCGCGGCCTGGCTGCCGCGGCGGCCGAGCAGGGCGTGCTGCTGTCGGTCGTCGGCCCGCATCGCGTCCGGCTGGTCACGCACCTCGACGTCGACGACACCGGCGCGAAGACCGCTGCCGACGTGGTCGCCCGGCTCCTGGGCCGGTAGGAACGCAGGCGCGCGTCAGGGCGCCGCCGGCGCCCGTGCGGCCGGGCGAGCTCGGACTGCACCCGCCGCCGGCGGTCGGCGTGGCCCGGCCAGGAGCAGCAGCGCGCCCGAGCCGACCGGCCCGACGACGGACTGGGTCAGTCCTGCGCAGTCACCCGGTCGACGCACGCGGGTCAGCGCACGCCCGTGAGCGCCTCCGCCAGGAAGGCGGCCAGGCGGCGGGTCGCCTGCAGCCCGTCCCACGGGTGGCCCTGCCCCCGCACCAGCTGGAAGCGGACGGACCCCCCACCGGTGCACCCGGGGTGGTCCTGGACGAGCCCGTCCTCGACCCGGCGGCTGACAGCAGGCCCGCACCGGCCGGACGCCGCCAGTCGCAGCACCGACTCGCGCACCGACGGCGGCGCGACCCCCAGGACGGTCACCACCCGGTCGCTGCCGTCGACCGGCACGGTGGTGTCGAGGTCGCCGTTCAGCAGCAGCACGCGCGGCGTCCGGGTCAGCGGCGACGGGCACGGGTGCACCAGCGTCCCGGACACCGCGACGACCGCGGCCGCCCTGAACGCCGGCGTGCAGGCCAGCCGCCAGGCCATCAGCGCGCCGACCGAGTGCCCGGCGACCGCGACGCGGTCGGGATCGGCGCCGCTGCGGCGCAGGGCGTCGTCGCGCATCGCCACCAGTGCGGCGACGTCGTCGATGCCCTCGCGCCGGGGACGCCCGCAGCATGAGCCGGCGTTCCAGCTGGCGGCGTAGGTGCCGGCCACCAGGACGGTCAGCCCGTGGTCGCGCAGCGCGTCGAGGCCGTAGCGGTCGTACTCCGCGCGCAGGGTGGTGTTGGCCGCCGGCAGCAGCACCAGCAGGGCGGGACGGGCCCGGGCGCCGGTGCGGCGGGCGGGGGCGAGCAGGTACGGCCGGTCGACGCCACCGCTGGTCACCGACAGCCGGGCCGCGCCGGTCGCGTCCGCGCCGGGGAGCGCCACCGGACGGGCCGCCACCAGACGGTCGGACGTCA
>JAOPVV010000040.1 GCA_025966005.1 Frankiales bacterium | reverse complement strand
GGGCGGCGCCGCCGATCAGCAGCACGCGCCGCGGCTGGACGCCCTGACGGACGAGCGCGTCGACGGCGTCGGCGAGCCCGCAGAGCATCCCCTCGACGGCCGCGCGAGCCAGGTTCGCCGGCGTCATGCTGGACCGCGTCAGGCCGCGCAGGGTGCCGGTGGCGTCCGGGAGGTCAGGGGTGCGCTCGCCGTCGAGGTAGGGCAGCAGGACCAGGCCGCCCGCGCCGGGCGCGGCCTGCAGTGCCAGCGCGTCGAGCCCGGCGACATCGGTCCCGAGCAGCGCCGCCGTCGCCCCGAGCACCCGTGCGGCGTTCATGGTGGCCACCAGCGGCAGGTGCGCCCCGGAGGCGTCCGCGAAGCCGGCGACGGCCCCGGAGCCGTCGGCCACCGGGCGGTCGTGGACGGCGAAGGCCGTACCGCTGGTGCCGAGCGAGACGACGACGTCGCCCGTGACGGCGCCGAGCCCGAGGGCCGCGGCCATGTTGTCGCCGGTGCCGGGGCCGATCACGAGGCCGTCGACCTGCCCGGCGGCGTCGGCGGGCCCGAGGACGTCCGGCACCTCGAGCCCGCGGCCGAAGGCGAGCCCGAGCAGGTCGGGCCGGTAGGTCCCCGTCGCCGCGGACCAGTAGCCGGTGCCGGACGCGTCGCCGCGATCGGTCGTCAGCGGCCCCTGCCCGTGGCGGAGCCGCAGGGTCAGCCAGTCGTGCGGCAGCAGCACGCTGCGCACCCGCTCGGCCTGCTCCGGCTCGTGCTCGGCCAGCCAGCGCAGCTTGGTCACCGTGAAGCTCGCGACCGGGACCAGCCCGACGGCGTCGGCCCAGGCCTGGGCGCCGCCGAGTTCGGCGGTCAGCGCGCGCGCCGCCGGCGCGGACCGGAGGTCGTTCCAGAGCAGGGCGGGACGCACCACCTCGCGCCGCTCGTCGAGCACGACCATCCCGTGCTGCTGACCGCCGACCGACAGGGCGGCGACGCCGTCCAGCAGCCCGCCGGCGGTCGCGGTGCGCAGGGCCGCCTCCCACGCCGCGGGGTGAACCTCGGTGCCGTCCGGGTGCGGGGCCGAGCCGCGCCGGACGACCTCCCCGGTCTCGCTGTCGCAGACGACGACCTTGCAGGACTGCGTCGAGGAGTCGACGCCGGCGACGAGCGTCATGCCCGGGCGGCCAGTGGTGGTGTCAGGACGGCGAGCGCACCGAGCGGGTCGCCGAGCAGCCGGGCGAAGCTGAGCTCGGCGGCGCCGACGGCCACCGAGTCGTCGCCGAGCCCGGCCACGGCGAGCCCGACCTGCTGGGCCGGGGCGGCCAGCGCGGTCTCCAGCGCCTCGCGGACCAGCGGCTCGGTCGCGGTGTAGATGTGGCGCACCGCCCCGCCGAACACGATCAGCTCGGGGTTGAGCAGGTTGACGAGGTTGGCGACACCGATCCCGAGGAACCGGCCGACGCGGCGCATGCCCGCCTGCGCCCAGCGCTCGCCGTCGACGTACGCCTGCAGGACGTCGGCCAGCGGGGTGCCGGCCGGGGCGTTCGTCGCGGCCAGCACGGCCTGGTCGCTGATCTCGGTCTCCCAGCAGCCGCGGCGGCCGCAGCGGCACAGCTTGCCCCTGGGGTCGACGCTCATGTGGCCTATCTCGCCGGCGTAGCCGCCCGTCCCGCGCAGCGCGTGTCCGCCCAGGATGATCCCGCCGCCGATGCCGACCTCCCCGGAGACGTAGACGATGTCGGACAGCCCCTGGGCGACGCCGCGCAGGTGCTCGGCCATCGCCCCGAGGTCGCCGTCGTTGCCCAGCACGATCGGCAGCGACGTCGCGAGCCGGTCGGCGAGCAGGTCGCGCAGCGGGACGTCGACCCAGCCGAGGTTCGGGGCGAAGCGGACCAGCCCGTCGTCGCTGCTGACGACGCCGCAGACGCCGACGCCGATGCCGACGCACACGCCGCTCTCGGGCGCGCCGGCGAGCAGCCCGCGGGTCAGCCGCTCCAGCCGGGTGAGGGTGCGCGGCACGGCGTAGTCGCCGATCGACTGCGGCAGCTCGCGCCGGTCGAGCACGACGCCGCCGAGGCCGACGCGCACCCCGGTCAGGTGCTCCACACCGATGTCGAGGGCCAGCACGTAGACGCCGTCCGACTCCGGCTCGACGGTGATCGAGGGCCGGCCGGCGCCGCCGCGTCCGACCGGCGCCGACTCGCGCACCAGCCGGGCGGCGACGAGGTCCGCGGTCAGCGCCTTGACGGTGCTGCGGTTCAGACCGGTGACCGACGTCAGGTCGGCGCGCGAGGTGGCGCCCCGGTCGTGGAGCAGGCGGAGCAGGCTGCCGAGGTTGTGACGGCGGACGTCCTCCTGCGAGGCGGCGGGGGACGTCGATCGGGTCGGCGGCACCTAGACCCGGCCGGTCGCTGCCGCTCGCTTGCGCGAGAGCGCGTCCACGCTGGCCGCGACGAGCAGCACGACCCCGGTCACCATGAACACCACGCTGGACGGCTGGTTGAGCAGGCCCATCCCGTTGATGATCACGGCTATCACGAGACCTCCGAGCACCGCGTCCAGCATCTTGCCCTTGCCGCCGAACAGGCTGGTGCCGCCGATGACGGCCGCGCCGACGGCGTACAGCAGGGTCTCGGCGCCACCGGTCGTCGGTGAGATCGAGTTGTTGCGGCTGGCCAGCAGCAGACCGGCGACGGCCGCCATCGTCGAGGAGATGACGAAGCACGACAGGCGGATGCGCTGGACGTTGATGCCGCTGCGGCGGGCGGCCTCGGCGTTGCCGCCGACGGCGTAGACGTGGCGGCCGAAGGAGGTGCGGCCGAGCACGAAGTTGAGCGCGACCAGCAGCACGAGCAACAGCACGATGACGACCGGCATGCCCTTGATGGAGGTCACCGCGGGGTTCCGGCTGCGCTCCTGGCTGAGGTAGGCGGTCGCCGCCGCGAGCAGCACCGCGAGCACCAGCACCTTGCCCAGGACGACCGACAGCGCGTCGGCGTGCAGCCCACCGGCGCGGCGGGTCTGCGCCCGGCGAACCGACACCGCGGCGTACGCCAGGACGACACCGACGACCAGGACCCAGCCGAGCCCGACGGGCAGCGTGCCGTTGTTCAGCTCGAGCAGCGTCTCGTCGCGCATCGGGATCGTGCCGCCCTCGCCGATGAGCTTGAGCAGCACGCCCTGCAGGCCCAGGAACAGCGCGAGCGTCACGACGAAGGAGGGGATCCCGAGCTTGGCGACCAGCAGTCCGATGCACGCGCCGATGACCGCGCCGGTGACCAGGCCGGCCAGCACCGCGAGCGGCCACGGACGGTCCTGCCGGGTGACGACGATGGCCATGACGGCGCCGGACGTCCCGGCGGTGAAGCCGGCGGACAGGTCGATCTCGCCTAGCAGCAGGACGAACACCAGCCCCATCGCGATGACGATGACCGCGGAGGCCTGGTTGATGAGGTTGGCGAAGTTGAAGGCGTTGGTGAACGTGTCCGGGCGCATCACCGAGAACACGATCGTGAGCGCCGTCAGGCCGAGGACGGCCGGCAGCGAGCCGACGTCGCCGCCGCGGACCCGGTCGACGTAGTCGCGCACGGCGTCGCCGACGCCGAGCTGCGGCTCGACGATCTGCTCGCTGGCGGGAGGGGTGGCTACTGCGGTCATGACGCCTCCACCGCGTTGAGCGGTCCGGTCGGGTCGGTCGCGGTGTCGGGACTGGCCGCGAGGGCGGCGGCGGCGCCGAGCCCGAGGTCGCCGGAGCGGCCGGAGGTGATGAGCTCGACGACCTGGTTGCGGGTGACGTCGGAGGCCACGACCTGCGCGACGCAGCGGCCCAGGTAGAGGACCGAGATGCGGTCGGCGACCTCGAACACGTCGTTGAGGTTGTGGCTGATGAGCACGACCGCCAGGCCGTTGTCCGCAAGCCGCCGGACGAGCTTGAGCACCTGCTCGGTCTGCGCCACGCCGAGGGCCGCGGTCGGCTCGTCGAGGATGACTACCTTGCTGTTCCACAGCACCGACCGCGCGATCGCGACGGTCTGGCGCTGCCCACCGGACAGGCTGGCCACCTGCTGCCGGATCGACTTCACGGTGCGCACCGACAGGCCGGCGAGGGTCTCCTTGGCGCGCCGCTCCATCGTCGCCTCGTCGAGGCGGCCGGCCTTGGTGACCTCCCGGCCGAGGAACAGGTTGTGGACGATGTCGAGGTTGTCGCACAGCGCGAGGTCCTGGTAGACGACCTCGATCCCCAGCGCGTTGGCCTGCTTGGGGTTGGAGACGGTGACGTGCTCGCCGTCGAAGACGTACCCGCCGTGGTCGAAGCCGTAGATGCCGGCGATGCCCTTGATGAGAGTGCTCTTGCCGGCGCCGTTGTCGCCGACCAGCGCGGTGACCTGCCCGGCGTGCGCGTCGAAGTCGACGTCCTGCAGGACGTGCACGGCGCCGAAGCTCTTGTTCACCCCCCGCAGGGACAGCAGGGCTGGTACGTCGGCGGTCGGTGCGCTCATGCGGACCTCTCCAGGGCGAGGGGGTGGTGCAGGTGGACGAGGGGCGCGGACGGCCGGGTGCGGGGCACCCGGCCGCCCACGGTCCTCTAGGAGATGCCGGCCTCGGTGCAGGCAGCGGCGTACTCGGCGGTGCAGATGTCGGCGGCCTTCTGGAAGCCGTCGTCGATCACGGCCTTCACGTCGGCCTTGAAGATCGCCTCCGGCTCCTCCAGGACGGACGGGACGTCGGTGTTGAGCACGGTGTCCTTGACCTTGCCGCTGGCCAGGTCGGAAGCGTCCTCGCCCTTGATCAGGGCGATGGCGAGCTCGGCGGCCGCGTCGGCCTCCTTCTGGATGGCCTTGTAGACGGTCATGCACTGGTCGCCGGCGAGGAGGGCCTGCAGGCCCGCGACGCTGGCGTCCTGACCGGTCACCGGCACCTTGCCGTTGAGGCCGTTGGCCTTGAGCCGGGCGATGATGCCGCCGGCCATCGTGTCGTTTGCGGAGACGACGCCGTCGACCTTGCCGCCGTTCTGGGTGTAGAGCTGCTCGAAGGCGGTGCCGGCGACGTCGGCGTCCCACTTGCCGGTCTGGTCGCCGACGACCTTGTAGTCCCCGGCGTCGACCTTGGGCTTGAGGCCCTCGACGTAGCCCTGCTTGAACAGCGCCGCGTTGTTGTCGGTGGGGTCGCCGTTGATGAGCACGACGTTCGCGGCGGTCTTGCCGGCGTCGGTGAGGCACTTGGTCAGGCCATCGCCCATGAGCTTGCCGACCGCGACGTTGTCGAAGGACACGTAGTACGACGCGCCGCCGCCGAGGGTCAGGCGGTCGTAGTCGATGGTCTTGATGCCGGCGGCCTGGGCCTTCTTGAGGCAGGCGGAGCCGGAGTCGGAGTCGAGGTTGACGATGAGCAGGACGTTCACGCCGGCGTTGATCATGCCGTCGCAGATGGTCCCGAACTTCGAGGTGTCGCCGTCCGCGTTCTGGATGTCGGCGGCGATGTCCGCGGCCTTGAAGGAGGCGGCGAGCAGCGGGCGGTCGTTGGCCTCCCATCGGGGTGACGTCGACGCGTCCGGGAGGATGACGCCGACCTTCCCGCCGTCGCCGGTGCCGGCGGTCGCACCGGAGCCGGGAGTCGCGGTGTCGTCGTCGTCACCGCCGCAGGCCGTGAGAGCGAGGCAGCAGGCGGCGGCGAGGGCCACGGCCTTGGTGAGGGACTGCACGTGCATGACGGGGCTCCTCGGGATCGGAGGCCGGGTGTGACCGGCGCCACTCTCGGTTTGTTGTGAGCCGCAACATAAGGATCACAGGACCGGTGCGCAAGGGTCTCCCGGCAGTTTCTTCAGCGTCTTGACCATGTTGTGACCTGGCGATAAGTTGCGGCATCCAACAAACTCCCCCGCCGGCTGGAGCAACCATGACGCTCGCACCCACCCCTGACGACCGCTTCACCTTCGGGCTGTGGACAGTCGGCTGGCAGGCCCGCGACCCGTTCGGTGACGCGACCCGCGCCCCGGTCGACCCGGTCGAGACCGTGCACCGCCTCGCCGAGCTCGGGGCGTACGGCGTGACCTTCCACGACGACGACCTGGTCCCGTTCGGCTCCGCCGACGCGTCCCGCCAGGAGCACCTCAAGCGCTTCCGCACCGCGCTGGACGAGACCGGCCTGGTCGTCCCGATGGTGACGACGAACCTGTTCACGCACCCCGTGTTCAAGGACGGCGGCTTCACCAGCAACGACCGGTCGGTCCGCCGTTACGCGCTGCGAAAGGTCATGCGGAACATGGACCTGGCCGCCGAGCTCGGCGCGCAGACGTACGTGCTCTGGGGCGGTCGCGAGGGCTCGGAGACGGACGCGGCCAAGGACGTCCGCAGCGCCCTCGAGCGCTACCGCGAGGGGCTCGACATGCTCGCGCAGTACTCCGTCGACCGCGGCTACGGGCTGCGCTTCGCGATCGAGCCCAAGCCCAACGAGCCGCGCGGTGACATCCTGCTGCCGACCATCGGGCACGCGCTCGCCTTCATCTCGACCCTCGAGCACGCGGACCTCGTCGGGGTGAACCCGGAGGTCGGACACGAGCAGATGGCCAACCTCAACTTCGTCCACGGGATCGCGCAGGCGCTGTGGCAGGGCAAGCTGTTCCACATCGACCTGAACGGCCAGCACGGCCCGAAGTTCGACCAGGACCTGACCTTCGGGCACGGCGACCTGCTGAGCGCGTTCTTCCTGGTCGACCTGCTCGAGAACGGCGGCCCGGACGGGGGTCGCTGCTACGACGGTCCGCGGCACTTCGACTACAAGCCGCTGCGCACCGAGGACATGAGCGGCGTCTGGGCGTCGGCCGCGGCCAACATGCGGACGTACCTGCTGCTCAAGGAGCGGGCGGCGGCGTTCCGCGCCGACCCGGAGGTGCAGGCCGCGCTGGTCCGGTCCCGCGTCGCCGAGCTGGCCGTCCCGACGCTGTCGGCGGGCGAGTCCTACGACGACCTGCTGGCCGACCGCTCGGCGTGGGAGGACTTCGACGCGGACGCGGTGGGTGTGCGCGGCTACGGCTTCGGCGAGCTCGACCAGCTCGCCGTGGAGCACGTGCTCGGGGCGCGCTAGGCGTCGTTCAGGTCCCGAGCAGGGTCCACCGCAGCCGCACCTCGAGCACCAGCTGACCGCCGGCCGGCACGACGTCGGCGCGGCCGAGGGCGACGGCGTCCGGTGGGCCGGTCTGGGGCTCGACGCAGACGGCCCCGGGGAGCTCGTCGAAGACGACCCAGTGGTCGTCGCTGCTGTCGAGGGTCAGCTCGAGCGCGCCCGGCCAGACCAGCCGCGGCGGCTGCGACATCCCGAGGAAGCAGTCGTCGTACGGCCCGCCCGTCGGTGCGACCAGCTCTCCGGTCGGCAGCGCCGCGTCGTCGGTCGCGTACTGACGGACCGGCGCCAGGCGCAGCTCGACGGGGCCGCCGCGGTCCAGCTGCCGGCCGAACCAGGGGTGGTAGCCCAGGGTGGCCGGCATCTCCTGCTCGGCCTCCAGCACCAGCCGCGCGTCGAGGCCGCCGTCGGTCAGCACGAGCTCCTGCCGGACCGTGCCGGCGAAGGGCCACGGGTCGCGCAGCCGGGCGCTGAACACGCCGTCGCCGTCGACCTGCCACGGCACGTCGAACACGTGGCCGTGGATGGCGTGCGGCGGCGCCCCGAGCGGCAGCTGCCAGGTGCGCCCGGCGAACTCGAGGCGTCCGTGTCCCAACCGTCCGGCGTAGGGGGCCATGACGAAGCAGCCCCGCTGCACCGCCCGCGGCACGCCCTCGACGTCCGCGCCCGACAGCAGCTCGAGCCCGTCGACCTGCAGCGAGGTCCACCGGGCCCCGTCCGCCGGGTCGACCTCGAGGACGGCGCTGCCGGACGTCAGGCGGTGCAGGGTCATGATCCCGACGCTAGAGGAGCAGGAAGCCGGCGACGACGAGCGCGACCAGCCAGACCAGGACCGTGGCGACGGGCCCCGCAGCATGACGGCGGCGTGCGCGGCCGGCTGACCTCTTCGGGTCCGGGTGCGGGCGCAGCGGCGGGTGGACGGCCGCGGGGTCGACCGACGCGGACGGCGTCGTCCGCACGTGCCGGGAGATCAGCGGCTGCTGCCGGGCGGCGTCCACCTGAGCGGGGCCTGCTCGCTGCAGCTGGGTCCGCAAGGCGTCACGCTCTGTCCGCAGGGCCACCATCTCGGTGAGGGCCTGGTCGAGCCTCGCGGGGAGCCGCGCCAGGTGGGCGTCGACCTCCTCCCGGTCGTAGCCCCGCGGCGCCGTCGAGAAGGTGGTCATGCGCGGGCCGTACCCCGCGTCCGTCGGGTCAGCCGCCGAGCCTGGCGGCAGGCTCGGACGCCGGCCGGCTCGGGTCGTGGCGGGAGCGGACGGTCCCGGGTTCGTGACCCAGGACCATGGACCACACGGGCCCTTGGCGACGGTGGGTCCGCCGACCGTCTCGTGCGGTGCTGCTCGGTGCCTGGGCGACGAGACCCGGCTCGCGCGGTCGTCGGTGACCTGTCCACGGGGTTCCCCCAAGGCGGGACCGCGGCGGTCGGGGGGCCGAGGCCGGTGGGAAGTCAGGCGACCCAGCGGGTGGGGTCGTCGAGCGCGAGTCCCCAGCCGTCGACGGCCATCCGGTCGTACGGGTCGGTGTCGTCGGTGTCATCGGTGTCGCCGGTCTCGTGCGGGTCGTCGGCGCGGAGCCGGTCGGCGGTGCCGTCGAGCCAGGCCAGGTCGGTGCTGCCGTCCTCGTCGGCGTACGGGTCGCCGCCGCCGCGGGTATCGGGCAGCGCCATCATCGGCCGGCCCGCGGGCGCCGGTGGCTGGTGCTGGGAGGGGCTGAGCCACCGCCGGCCGGTCGGGCCGGTCCACACGACCTCGCTGCGAGGGCCGCGGGTCTTGCTCATGAGCAGCTGCTTGAGCCGGTGGTGACGGCGGAAGACCGGGCCCAGGTTGCAGCCGCAGGTCGGGCCGTACGGGTGGGCCCGGTCGTGGTCGAGGTCGCAACCGGCCGAGCGGTGCCCGCAGCCGGGCCACTCGCACCGCGGTGCCCGGGCCCTCAGCAGCCGGGCCAGCCGGGTCGGCACCCGGTACGGACCGGGTGTGCCGACCGGGTGCGGGTGCGCGAGCAGCCGCGGCCGGGCCGGTGCGGGACGGCCGAACGGTGGGACGGCCGGGCGCTCGGGGTCGTGTGGAGCGGTCGGCGTGGAAGGGGTTGCAGGGGGTGCGGCCACGAAGTGCGGTGGTGGCGCGTGGTCGTCGGGATGCCGGGGGTGCGGCGGTCCCGGGGGCAGCCCGGCCAGGCGCAGCAGCGCCTGCCGGACGGCGTGCGCGTCGCGTCGGGGTGGTCTCTCGGTCCGGTCGCCGATCGCGACCGGCACCCCGTCGTCGTCGACCCAGACCGGCCGGAGGGTCGGGGCGTTGTGCAGCAGCGCCTGCAGCAGGTCCGGCTCGACCGGCCCGTGTCCTTCCAGCGTCGCGACCTCGCCGGTCGCGCCGAGGGCGGCGCCGAGGGGCGTGTCAGATCGTCTGTGTAAGGGCGTGACCTCGACGCTGAGCCGCTGACGCGGCTCGGGGAGGACACGGCATGACAGAAGTTGTCGAAGATGTTGTCCAGGGCAGTGCTCTGGGCCTGGACACTGCACGGGTGGGACGGCCTCGGCGGGACGCAGGTGAGCCGCGGCTGGTCGACGACGTCCTGGCTGATCGGTTGATCGCGCAGGCCGCCGAGCAGGGCGTGGAGCTGCTCGGTGAGGGCGGTCTGCTCAAGCAGATGACCAAGGCGATCTTGGAGCGGTCGCTGCAGATCGAGCTGACCGACCACCTCGGTTACGAGCACAGCGATCCCGCCGGCGCGGGCAGCGGTAACAGCCGCAACGGCACGACCCCGAAGCGTTTGGCGACCGAGGCCGGGCACATCGACTTGGAGGTCCCGCGCGACCGGCAGGGCAGCTTCGAGCCGCAGACGGTCAAGAAGGGTGTGCGGCGCCTGGACGGTGTCGACAAGCTCGTGCTGGGTCTCTACGCGCGCGGGATGACCGTGCGGGACATTCAGACCCAGCTGAAGGAGACCTTCGACCTCGACGTCTCGCACGACCTCGTCAGCAAGATCACCGACGGGGTGCTCGAGGAGGTCGCGGAGTGGCAGTCCCGCCCGCTCGACACCGTCTACCCGGTGATCTTCCTCGACGCGATCATCTGCAAGGTCCGGCACGAAGGGACCGTGCGCAACAAGGCCGCGCACCTGGCCGTCGGGGTCGATGCCGACGGCCGCAAGGAGGTCCTGGGGATCTGGGTCGAGACCGCCGAGGGCGCCTCGTTCTGGCTACGGGTGATGAACGAGCTCAAGGCCCGCGGCGTCGAGGACGTCCTGGTCGTGGTCTGCGACGGCCTGAGGGGTCTGCCAGCGGCCGTGACGGCGTGTTGGCCAGCCGCGATCGTGCAGACCTGCATCGTCCACCTGGTCCGGGCCTCGCTGCGCTGGGTGAACTACAAGGACCGCAAGCGCGTCACCGCCGAGCTGCGCAGGATCTACAACGCCCCGACCGAGCAGGCGGCCCGCAAGGCCCTGGACGAGTGGACCTCCTCGGAGGTCGGGAAGAACTACCCGGCGATCAAGCGGCAGTGGGAAAGCGCCTGGGAGCAGGTGATTCCGTTCTTCGCCTTCGCCCCGGAGGTTCGCAAGGTCATCTACACCACGAACATGATCGAAAGCATCAACTACCAGCTCCGCCGGATCAGCAAGACCCGCGGGCACTTCCCCAACGACGACGCCCTGGTCAAGCTGCTCTACCTGGGCTGCAAGGAACTAGGCCGCACCGACATCCGCGGCCGCGAAGGACGAGGAGGACGCTCCAACTACAACTGGAAACTCGCGCTCAACCAGTTCGACATCATGTTCCCCGGCCGACTCGACCAGGCCTGACACCATCAACACGTCACGTCCTTACACAGGAACGCTGACACCCCCGCCCGATCGCGACCGGCACTCCGTCGGCATCGACCCAGACCGGCCGGAGCACCGGGGCGTTGTGCAGCACCGCCTGCAGCAGATCCGGCTCGACCGGACCGTGCCCCTCCAGCATCGCGACCTCATCAGTCGTGCCCAGCGCCGCGCCGAGCGGGACCAGCAGGCTGACCTGCACCCCGCACGGCACCAGCTCCCCCAGCCGACAGCCACACCGCCCGGCCCCAGCCACCCCCGCCGCCGCCGCCGCCGCGGTGCAGCTTCGCGGTTCGGGGCTGTCGAACGGGTTCTCGCTGTCGTCCAGCGCCAGCTGATCCCGGCCGAGCAGCAGGTCGACGGCCGCGTCGAGCCGGCGCTTGCCGGCACTGCGGGTGTCACCGCGCCCCCACGGGCGCGATCGGTCCCGGATCCGGCACAGGATCGCCTGCGCGTTCGGACCGGTGATCGCGTTCAGGAACAGATCGGCCAACCCGTCATCGCGCCGCCGGTACTCCACCGAGCCACCTTCCTCCGCCGCCTGCCGGCGGGCGATCGCGTCGGCCGGGTCGGCCTCGATCACCCAACCGGCCAGCAGCTCGGCCAACCGGCCCGGGCTCAGCACCGCACCCTGCTCGAACGCGACGAGCAACCGGGCCTGGAGCCTGCGCCAGACGACCAGCCGGACCAGGTCCGGCAGCGGCAGCAGCCTGCGGGCCACCACCGCGCACTGCTCCACCGTCAACAGCCCGCACTCGACCGCTTCCAGACCGCCGGGCAGGCCGGCCAACAGCTCCGCCTGGGCCAGCAGCAGCTGCGCAGCCTGCTCGGAGCTCTGCTCCACCAACGCCAGCTGCGACGACGCCCCCCACCCAGCACCGGCCGCCGACAGCACCGCCTGCAGTCGCAACGCGAGGCGAAGCCGACGGCCGTGCGCCGCGCACCGCTCCAACGCCGCGACCTCCAGCAAGCCCTCGACCGCACTCATCGCCCCGACGTCCAACGTCGAGGAGAGCACCGCCTGACCGACCGCCATGAAAACCATTGTGGCCGAGGGGTCTGACAGAACAGGACCTCGAAAGCGACTGTGCAGCAGTCGTTCTGCACGATCTGGGGTCGGCACGGTGACTCTGGCCGCGTCGGTCGGCTCCGCCGGTGCGGCCAGCTGCGTCGACGCGGGCCGGCGCCCTCGTGCCGTTCGTCTCCAGCCAACCGGGTCGGCGACGGTCGGCACGGTCCGTCCCGGCTCCGCTCCGGGTCAACCGGGGCGACGAGGTTGTTGAAGGGGGTCGTCTCCCGCCGACCGGGTCGGCACCGGCCGCCGGTCGGCCGTCTCGGGTCCGCTCGGGCCGACCGGGCCGACCGGGCCTACTGGTCCTCTCAAGCCGACCAGGCCGGCGCGGGCCGGCACGGCGTCTCGGGTCCGCTCCGGGCCGGTCCCGGCCGACGCGGCCGACGCGGCCGTACTGGTCGTCTCAAGCGGACCGGGCCGACGCGGACCGACATGGCGTCGCGGGTCCGCTCCGGGACGACGCGGGCCGACGCGGGACGACGCGGGACGACGCGGTCGTCCGGCTCTCGCGGACCAACCGACTCGACGGTGCCGACCGGGGTCGGCTCCGGCCGACCGGGTCGCCGCACACCGTCGGAGCGCCCCCTACGGCGCCAGCACGATGCCCTTCGACTGCAGCACCGTGGCGACGAACAGCCGCTTGTCGGAGGTGTAGGAGCGGACGTCGGTGTGCTCGGCCGCCAGCCGACGCTTCAGCGCGGCGTACCGCTGCGCGACCGACGGCGAGGCGAGCAGGGCGTCACGGAAGGCCAACCGCTCGCGCCACAGGGCGCTGCCGACCTCGGTGAGCAGCAGCGCGTGGGTCTGCCGCCCCTCCCGGGACCGGGTCAGCAGCAGCGCCTCGGCCGAGCCGTGCACGCCGAGCTCGTAGCCGAGGCGGGCCAGCACCGGCAGGGCGTCGCGGGCCTCCTCGACCGAGGCGACGCCGGCCACCAGGTCGAGCAGGGGCTGGGCCGCCAGGCCGGGGACCGCCGTAGAGCCGACGTGCTCGACCCCGCCGGCCAGCCAGGGCGCGAGGGCCTCGACGAGCCGGTCGTGCTCCCAGGCGAACGCGGCCGCCCAGCGCGGGTCGTACGGCACGACGTCGATGGTCACCCGGGGCCCGCACTCACCCGTGCGCGATGTCGATGACGACGCGGGCGGGGTCGGCCAGGCGCCGCACGGTGAACGGGCGCTCGCCGCTGACGCCGATGAAGGCCTCGAACTGCCCCTCGAACGTGGCGCCGAGCACGACGTCCTCGACCACCTCGAGGTCGCCGGGCAGGGCGGGATCCTCGTCGACCTCGTCCACGCCGGTGTCGAACGGGTAGCCGACGCCCTCGACGATCACGGCCAGCGTCGCGGCGCCGTCGACCTCCACGGCGTCGCCAGAGCCCTGCGCGGCAGGAGTGTCGTCGTACTCGACCCGCCAGCCCGGCGCCCCGACGCCCTTGCCCGCGAGCTCGAGCACGACGCGGTCGAACCCGTCCTGCCGCGCGACGCGGACGGCCGTGACGGTCAGCGGCTCGCCGGTCGCCTGCTCGGTGTCGGCGGCCGTGTCACCGGCGAACGAGGGAGCGGTGGACGGCGCGGTCGACGCCGACGGGGCCGGAGCCGCAGCGGCGGAGGACGCCGACGGTGAGGCCGCCGAGGACGGGGAGTCGGAGGCGAAGCCGGCCGGGTCGGGATCGTCGCCGCAGGCAGTCAGCGAGGCGAGCGACAGCGCGAGCAGCAGGACGGCAGGACGGCGCATCATGGTCGCCACCCTCTCCTGATCGCGCCGCGAGGTCACGCAGGACAGGCCGTCAGCCGCCGGCGAGCAGGACCACGCCGACCAGGGCCCCGCTGACCCCGACCAGCTGGACCGCGGCCAGGCGCTCGGCGTGGAAGCGCCGGGCCAGCATGACCGTCACGACCGGGTACAGCGAGGCCAGCACGGAGGTCACGCTGATGAGGTCCGACTGGGCGGCGATCGCGAACGCCGCGTTGGCGCCGACGTCGAACATGCCGATGGCCAGCAGCACGCGCAGGTCGACGCGGCGCACCCCGGTCTCGGGGCCGCGCCGGCGCAGCACGGCCAGCAGCAGGACGGTCAGCACGGCCACGCTGGTCAGCCGCATGGTCAGCAGCACCATCACGACCGCGTCGAGGCCGCCGTCCTCGGACCCCTCGGCGATCAGGACGAAGACGGCGCCGAACCCGAGCGCCGACCCAACGGCCAGCAGCAGCGGCGGCAGCCCGCCGCGTCCCCGGCCCGACAGCTCGGGTCCGCTCGCCAGCACGACGCCGGCCACGGCCAGGACGATGCCGGCGACCTGGAGCCCGGAGGGACGCTCCCCCGACACGACGCCCACCGCGACCGGCACCACCACGCCGAGGGCGGCGATCGGGGCGACGACGCCCATCGTCCCGGTGGCCAGCGCCCGGTAGAACGCGGCCAGCGCCGTCATGCCGGCCAGACCCGCCAGGACACCGGGCACCACGTACGCCCGGTCCTGCGAGAACGCCCCCAGGACGGCGGCGAGCGGGACCAGCGCGAGCAGCGCGAACAGCTGGCTGAACCCGACCACGCTGCCCACCGGGAGCCGGCGGGTGGCGGTACCGCCCAGGAAGTCCGAGGTGCCCCAGAGTGCGCTCGCGAGCAGGGCGAGCAGGACGGCCATGAGATCACCGTAGGACCGGCGCGTCCCGGGGCCGTCGACGGAAGGCGGCCGTAACGTCCGCGGCGTGACCCTGCCGCTGGAACCGCCGAGCGTCCCGGAGCCCTTCCGCGCCGCCCTGGTCGGACTGCGCGCCGCCGTCGCCGAGCCGGGCCGTCCCGGCCTCGAGCTGCAGGAGGTCCCGGGGCCCAAGCGCCTGGCGCCGTTCTCGGTGGCGGTGTCGGCCGAGATCCTCGGCGCCGACGACGAGCAGGTGGCCAGCGGCCGCTTCGTCGTCCTGCACGACCCCGCCGGGCAGGACGGCTGGCGCGGCGACACCCGCGTCGTCGCCTTCGTCTCGGCCGACGTCGAGGCCGAGATGGCGGCCGACCCGGCGCTGGCGCAGGTCGGCTGGAGCTGGCTGACCGACTCCCTGTCCGACCGCGGCGCCGAGCACACGGCCGCCGGCGGCACCGTCACCCGGACCGTGTCGTGCCGGTTCGGCCAGATCGAGGACGCCGACGAGGCCAGCGAGGTCGAGGTCCGGGCGTCCTGGACCCCCCTCGCCGACACCGACGGCGCGATGGACCTCGGGGTGCACCTGCTCGCCTGGTGCGACCTGCTCTGCGCGACCGCCGGCCTGCCGCCGCCCGGCGTGGTCGCGCTGCGCGCTCGCTGAGCCGGCGCTAGAGCACGTCGGCGCGCGCCCGGTGGTGCGCGGACGGCAGCGGCGCCTCGACGAGCACGTCGCCGGGAGCCACCTGGGCCGAACGGGGCAGCCGCAGCCGTAGCGTCGTGCCGGCCCCCGGGCTGCTGATGACCTCGAGGCCGCCGCCGGAGAGCCGGGCGCGCTCGCGCAGCAGGCCGAGCCCGACGTGCCGGCCGCGGTCGGGCCGCACCGACGCGGGCTCGAAGCCGGGGCCCTCGTCGCGCACGCTCGCCAGGACCGAGTCCTCGGTCACCTCCAGGCACAGCGTCGCGTCGTCGACGTCGGCGTGCTTGACGACGTTGAGCAGCGCCTCCTGGAAGAACCGGTAGACCGTCACCGCGCCGGCCAGCGGCAGCGGGTAGGGCGAGGCCGGCCACTCGACGTGCACGTGCAGGCCGTACCGGGCCTCCATGTCGGCGCGCAGCCCGCCGACCGCCGACGCCAGGTCGCCCTCGCGCAGCGCCGGCGGCCGGGTGCGGGCCATGACGGCGCGGACCTGCTCCTCGGCGTCCTCGACGTAGTCGGTGAGCTTGGCGATGTCCTCCGGCGACGACGGCTTGGTGGCGAGCAGCCCGCGGGCGATCATCAGCGACTGGGCGACCGTGTCGTGCAGCTCGGCGGCGAGCTGCCCGCGGGCGCCCTCCTCGGCGGCGACCAGGCCCGACAGCAGCTCGAAGACGCCGGCGCCCGCGGTCTGGGCCTCGAGCCGGTGCCGCTCCCCCAGGTCGTCCGCGACCCGCACCCGCAGGTGCAGGGCGTCGAGCACGCGGGCCAGCTCGGCCAGCTCACCGCTCACGCGCAACGTGCGGCCGCGGGCGCCTTCTTCCGCGGCCACCAGGCCCGACAGCAGCTCGAAGACGCCGGCGCCGGCGGTCTGGGCGTCC
>JAOPVV010000327.1 GCA_025966005.1 Frankiales bacterium | reverse complement strand
GGACGTCGCCGACCTCGCCCTGGCGGACCTGCGCCGGGCGGTCCGCGACCCCGACGGGAGCCCCACCGCGCAGCCGACCGCCGTGGGCGAGGCCCTGCCGCCGCTTGCGGCTCAGCGACCGCGGCCTCGTGCTGCCGATGCCGGGGACCGGACGGTCCACCGGTGCCGGGGGCGGGCGGGGCACCGGGGTCGTGCACCAGGGCAGCGACCCGCCAAGGGGCGTGGTGCTCGTCGTACGGACCCTGGACCCCTCCCTCGCGCCCCTGCTGCCCCGACTGGCCGGGCTCGTCGCCGAGACGGGCAGCGTCCCGGCCCACCTGGCGATCCTGGCCCGCGAGCAGGGCGTGCCGACCGTCGTCGGCCACGCCGGGGCGGTCGACGGCTACCCACCCGGCAGGGTCGTCCACGTCGACGGCAGCACAGGCCGGGTCGAGGCCCAGGAGGCCGCGCCATGACACACCTGAGCTGGACGATTGGGCTGCTCGCCCTCGTCGGGTCCGGCAGCTACGTCCTCGTCTACCTCTGGCGCTGGGAGTGGCACCGCGCGCTGCTGGTGGGCCTGCTGTTCGTCGCCGCGCTGGTGGTCATGGCCACCGCGCTGGTGCTGCGCCGGCTCACCCGCCTCGAGCGCCGCTGGCAGGAGCTGACCGCTCGGGGCGACGAGGAGCACCTCCTGCAGGTCGTGCGCAGCGCGCCGCGCCCGCCCACCCCGTTCTCGTGGCTGGGGCCTGAGCAGCTCTCCCGCACCGGCATCTTCATCCCCGTGCTGCTCGGCAGCGGTGTCGTGCTGTCGGGGCTGTCCTGGCTGGTCGAGCGGGTCGCCGGCGGGGCCGCCCGCAGCGGCGTCGAGCGCGAGCTCGCCCACGACCTCGGCGCCATCGCCTTCCCGACCACGCCGCTGGTGCCGTCCCCGGCCGAGGCCCTCACCGGCGACGGCGGGACGGACTCCCCCGGCCTGCGGCTGCTGCTCGGGCCCGCCCCGCGCCGCGACCGATGACGCGCGTCGCCGCCCGGGTCGCCGGGTGGCCGCCCTCGCACTGGCGGCCACCGGGGTGCTGGTGCTCCGCGACGAGCTGATGACCGTGCACCACCGCAGCGCGCCCGGCTCGGTCACCGAGGTGCTCCTCGCCGCCCGCACGCACAAGGACCCGATGTACCTGCCGGCGCTGACCGGCAGCCTGGTCGAGAGCTGCCGCATGACCGTCGACGCGTCCGTGCGGATCTCACCGCTCGTCCAGGTCCGGCCGGGTGCCTTCTCCTTCGAGCTGCGCCCGGCGCTCGACCGGTTCGGGCGCCGTGAGATGCGCGGCTGTTGCAGGACCTGCGCGAGGAGGACCTGCTCGTGGACGTGCGGCAGCTCGTGAGCAGGGCACCGCCGGACTAGTGCACGTACGACCAGAGCCGCCGGGGCGCGTCGAGCACCCGGCTGACGGCCACGACCGGCCCGGGCGGCGGGGCCAGGGTCTCGCCGCTGCTCGCGACGTACCAGATCTGCTCCAGGGACGGGGGTCCGACGGACAGATTGGCGGCGACCGCGCCCGCGGCCGTCCGCTCACCCGCGCCGACCGCGTAGGCCCCCGCCATGCTGCCCGTGCGCCCGACACCGGCGCCGCAGTGCACGTAGACCAGGCCGCGGCTCTGCGCGACCACCTCCTGGAAGGCGTGCACCTGCGCACGCGTGGGCGTCTGGCCGTCGCGCACGGGGAGCGCCACGCGGCGCAGGCCGAGCTCGCGCAGCAGGTCCAGCGGCGGACGCAGGTCCTTCTCGGCACGCAGGTCGACCACGGTCGTCACGCCGGCGTCCGCGAGGCCCGCGTACCCCGCGCGGTTCGGCGAGTCGCCCCGCCAGACCTTGTCGTCGACGGCCCGCAGGTGGCCGATGCCCTCGAGCTGCGCCGGGCTGCTCCCGTCGACCGACAGCCGGGCCACCGGCACGGCCAGGGCGATGGCGATGTTGGCGACCACCAGCACGCCGACGACGAGCAGGAGCAGCCGCAGGAAGGTGCGCGGTGCAGAGCACTTCACCCGCGACACAGCACCCGCCGACGCCCGCGCCTTCCGTCCCGCACGACGCGACGCCCGCGAGAGGGGACTTCGGACCGCAGACATGCCACTGCTCCGCATCGAGGCTCGTGAGGACCGCACGATCAGTACGTACCTGTTGGGGGGACGACCATGACGGAGCAGCCGCCACGGCCGGTGTCCGTCGACGAGGGTTCGCCGGCGGCGCACCCCACGTGGCGGGGCATCGACGCGCACGTCCCGGACAGCCGGCAGATCCGGATCGTCTCCGGACAGCCAGCCCCGTCCGGGGCGCCCGTCGGCCGCGGCCACCACCGCCTGCGCCGTCGTGCACCACGCGCCGGGCCCTGCGCTCGTGGCCCGCGGAGCAGCAACACCTGCCGTCCGGGAGACGGCGACCAGCCTGCGAAGGAGAGATGCCCATGAGCACCGCTGCTGCGACCCCTGCCGTGCCCCCTGCTGCGACCCCGCCGATCGTCGTGACGGGGCGCCTGGACGCCGGGCTGTCCCGGTGGCTGTGGCTGCTGAAGTGGCTGCTGGCCCTGCCGCACTTCCTGGTCCTGGTCGGGCTCTGGGTCGGCTTCCTGGTCTGCAGCGTCATCGCCCTGGTGGCGGTCCTGGTCACCGGCCGCTACCCCCGCCCGCTGTTCGCGTACACCTCGGGCGTCCTGCGATGGAGCTGGCGGGTGGCCTACTACGCCTACGGCGCCCTGGGCACCGACCGCTACCCGCCCTTCAGCCTGGCCGACGACCCGACCTACCCGGCCCGGCTCGAGGTCGCCTACCCCGAGCACCTGTCGCGCGGCCTGGTGCTCGTCAAGTGGTGGCTGCTCGCACTGCCGCACTACCTGGTCCTCTCCGCCTTCCTGGGCGGCGGCTCCTGGCTCGCGAGCCGGGACGCCGACGCCGCCCCCGGCCTGCTGCACGTGCTGGTGCTGGTCGCCGGCGTCGTGCTGCTGTTCACCGGCCGCTACCCGCGCGGCGTATTCGACCTCGTCCTCGGCATCGACCGGTGGGTGCTGCGGGTCGCCGCGTACGCCGGCCTGCTGACCGACGCCTATCCGCCCTTCCGCCTGGACCAGGGCGGCGGCGACCCGGACGAGCACGTGCTGTCCGCGCCCGCAGCAGCGCCCGCCCGCCGACGGGGCGGCGGCACCGCTGCCCTCGTGCTCGGCGCTGTGCTGCTGGTGCCGGGTCTGGCCCTGGCCGCGAGCGGGGCGGCGGCGCTGGTGGCCGACCAGGTCCTGCGCGACGACGACGGCTACCTGACCAGCCCCGCCGTCGACCTGGAGACCTCGACCGCCGCGCTGGTCAGCGAGCCGGTCGACATGACGCTGGAGGGCCCGGACTGGACGTACTGGGAGGAGCTGCTCGGCGACGCCCGGGTCACCGTCGACGACGCCGTCGACGGGGAGCCGCTGTTCCTGGGCGTCGGGCCCACCGCGCGGGTCGAGCGCTACCTCTCGGGCTTCCCGCACGACCGCGTGGTCGAGCTGGGCGACGACACCACCGAGGTGCGGCGCGAGGGCGGCGATGGGCAGGCGGCTCCCCCCGCGCCGGCCGGCGTCTGGACGGCGACCGACTCGGGGACGGGACGGCTGAGCGTCTCCCTGCCCGTCCCGGACGGCTCGTGGACGGCGGTCGTGATGCGTGCCGACGCCGAGCCGGGCCTGCTCGTGCGAGCCGAGGCCGGCGCGACCCTGCCCGACCTCGACGTCCTCGGCTGGTCGGCGCTCGCGGGAGGGCTGGTGCTGCTGGCCGCCGGCACCGCCCTGGTCGTCGCGGGTGCCCGGCAGGCGCACTCGGCCTGAGACGGGCCGGCGGCCCGGGTGCGGGCG
>JAOPVV010000234.1 GCA_025966005.1 Frankiales bacterium | reverse complement strand
GAACGGCGAGACGCACGCCGACGTGACGCCGGGGGAGTACACACAGCTGACCGGACGCGCCGGTCGCCGCGGGATCGACGTCGAGGGCCACGCCGTCGTGCTGTGGCAGCCGGGCATGGACCCGCGCCAGGTGGCCGGGCTCGCCTCGACCCGCACGTACCCGCTCAACTCGAGCTTCCGGCCCTCGTACAACATGGCGGTCAACCTGGTCGGCTCCCTCGGGCGCGAGCAGACCCGCAGCCTGCTCGAGAGCTCGTTCGCGCAGTTCCAGGCCGACGCCGGCGTGGTCGGGATCGCGCGCCAGATCAGCCGCAACCTCGAGGCTCTCGAGGGCTACCGCGAGTCGATGACCTGCCACCTCGGGGACGCGACCGAGTACGGCCGGCTGCGCGCCGAGCTCAAGCGCCGGGAGGGCGACCTCGCCCGGCAGGGCTCCGCGCAGCGCCGGGCCGCCGCGGCCGCCTCGCTCGAGCAGCTCAAGCCGGGGGACGTCGTGCGCGTGCCCACCGGACGCCGCTCCGGCCTGGCGATCGTGCTCGACCCCGGTGTCGGCACGAATGGCGAGAGCCACCCGCTGGTGCTGACCGAGGACCGCTGGGCCGGCCGGCTGTCGGCCGCCGACTTCCCCGCGGCCGTCGAGCCGGTGGGACGGGTCAAGGTGCCGCGCGGGTTCAACCACCGGTCGCCGCAGTCGCGCCGCGACCTGGCCAGCACGCTGCGGACGATCCACGTCCCGGACGCCGTGCGCGGCCGTCGCCGGTCGGCCGCCGCGGACGACGACCAGCTCGGCTCGCTGCGCGCCGCGCTGCGACGCCACCCGGTGCACGGCTGCGAGGACCGCGAGGCCCACATGCGCTGGGCCGAGCGCTGGACCCGGCTGCGCAGCGACACCGACAAGCTCGAGCGCAAGGTGGCGGGCCGGACCAGCTCGATCGCCCGCACCTTCGACCGGGTCTGCGCGGTCCTGGACGAGCTGCGCTACCTCGACGGCGACTCCGTCACGCCGGCCGGCCGGTCCCTGGCGCGGGTCTACAGCGAGGCCGACCTGCTCGCCGTCGAGAGCATCCGGCGCGGGCTGTGGGACGACCTGTCGCCCGCCGAGCTGACGGCCGTCGCGTCGACGCTCGTCTACCAGGCGCGACGGGCCGACGAGTCGAACCCGGTCGTCCCGTCCGGCGCGGTCACCACGGCGCTGTCCGAGATGGGCCGGCTGTGGACGTCGCTGTCGCAGGCCGAGACCGACGCCGGTGTGCAGTTCCTGCGCCGACCGGACGCCGGCTTCGCCTGGGCCGCCTGGCGCTGGGCCGGCGGAGCCACCCTGGAGGCCGTCCTGTCGGACGACCCGGACATGACCGCCGGCGACTTCGTCCGCTGGTGCAAGCAGGTGGTCGACCTGCTCGGTCAGGTCGCGCTGGTCGCCGAGGACCTCTCACCGCGCGGCACCGAGCTGCGCCGCACCACCCGCAAGGCCATCGACGCGGTCCGCCGGGGCGTGGTGGCGTACAGCAGCGTCGTCTGAGTGCGCCGGTAGCCTCGTCCAGCGTGACGCCCACCCGACGGCTCGTGCTGGCCAGCGCCTCCCCGGCGCGGCTGGCCCTGCTGCGCGCCGCCGGCCTCGACCCGGTGGTCGTCGTCAGCGGCGTCGACGAGTCGGGCGTGACCGCCGCCGACCCTGCGGCGCTGGTGCTCGAGCTGGCCCGCCTCAAGGCACTGTCGGTCGCCGCCGGTCAGCCCGACAGCCTGGTCGTCGGCTGCGACTCCATGCTCGAGCTCGGCGGTGAGGTGCTGGGCAAGCCCCGCGACGCTGCGGACGCCGTCGGGCGCTGGAAGCGGATGCGCGGCCAGAGCGGCACCCTGCTGACCGGTCACGTCGTGGTCGACACCGGCACCGGGCGCACCGCGGTGGGCACGGCCGCGACCGTCGTCCGGTTCGGCAGCCCGGGCGACGACGAGGTGGCGGCGTACGTCGCGACCGGCGAGCCGCTGCACGTCGCGGGCGCGTTCACCCTCGACGGCCGCTCGGCGCCGTTCGTCGACGGCATCGACGGCGACCCGGGCAACGTCATCGGGCTCTCGCTGCCGCTGCTGCGGCGGCTGCTGGCCGAGCTCGGCGTGCCGATCCACGAGCTGTGGTCATGACCGCCCCCGCGACGACCGCCCCCCTGAAGATCGGTCCGCTCGAGGTCGAGCTCCCGGTCGTGCTGGCCCCGATGGCGGGGGTCACCAACGCGGCGTACCGCTCCCTCTGCCGGTCGTACGGCGCCGGCCTGTACGTCAGCGAGATGGTCAGCGCCCGGGCCCTGCTCGAGGTCAACGAGGCGACCAACCGGCGCGCGTCCTTCGGCGCCGACGAGACGGTCCGCAGCATCCAGCTCTACGCGACGCACCCCGACATCGTCGGCGCGGCCGTCCGCAAGCTCGTCGACGAGGACGGCGTCGACCACGTCGACCTCAACGTCGGCTGCCCGTCGCCGAAGGTGACCCGGCGCGGTGGTGGCTCGGCCCTGCCGGCGCACCCCGTGCTGTTCGGCAACCTGGTGCGCTCGGCCGTCCGCGCGGCCGGCTCGGTGCCGGTCACCGTGAAGATGCGCAAGGGCGTCGACGACCAGAACCTGACGTTCCTCGAGGCCGGACGGCGCGCCCAGGACGAGGGCGCCGCCGCGGTCGCGCTGCACGCCCGTACCGCCGAGCAGTTCTACTCCGGACGGGCCGACTGGTCGGCCATCACCGAGCTCAAGCAGGCCCTGGCCAGCGTCCCGGTGCTGGGCAACGGCGACATCTGGGCGGCGTCGGACGCGCTGCGCATGATGGCCGAGACCGGCTGCGACGGGGTCGTCGTCGGGCGCGGCTGCCTCGGCAAGCCGTGGCTGTTCCGCGACCTCGCGGACGCCTTCGCCGGGCGGCCGGTGCAGGCGCCGCCGACGGTCGGCGAGGTCGTGCCGGTGATGAAGCGGCACGCCCGGGCGCTGGTCGAGGCCCGCGGCGACGAGGGCTTCGCGGTGCGCGACTTCCGCCGCCACACGGGCTGGTACATGACCGGCTACCCCGTGGGCGGTGCCGCCCGCAAGGCGCTGGCGATGGCGTCGTCGCTGGCCGAGCTCGACGACCTGCTCGACGCCCTCGACCCGTCGGCCGAGCTGCCGGCCGGCTCCGAGCTGCTGCCTCGCGGCCACGTGCAGGGCCCGCGCCACGTCGTGCTGCCCGAGCACTGGTTGCGCGACCGCGACGACCCCACCCCGCCCGACGACGCCGGGGCCTTCCACCAGGGCGGCTGAAACGCCGTGCCCGTGGAGCCGGACGTCCCGCGGCTCAGCCTGCGGCGCCCAGGACCTCGGTCGTGGGCACGCCCGTCAGACCCAGCACGCCGCGCTCGCGGCGGACGGCCTCGGTGTACGCAGCCACCTGCGCCGTCGCCCAGCGCTCGTCCTGGCCGGTCTCGGCCGCGAGCAGCCGGGCGGCGCGCGGAGCGGCAGGCAGGGCGGCGTCGCGCGAGCGCAGCGACAGCCGCAGCCGCCGGCTGAACACGTCGTCCAGGGTGACGGCGCCCTCGGACCGGGCGGCGTGCACGACCTCGGCGGCGATGTGCCCGGCGGCCGGCGACAGCACCTCGCCCAGCGCCGGGTCGGACGCGACGAGCGACAGCACGTCGTGGGCCAGCTCCCCGGTCTGACGGACGAGGACGTCGGCCACCTGCTCCCCGAGCCCCAGCGCAGCGGCGGCCTCGACGACCTCGGCGTGCAGCACCGGCAGCGGCTGCACCCCGCCGAGGGCGATCTCGTCGGTGCGGCAGCGGGCTCGGCGCCCGTCGCGCTCGACGATCCGGTCGACGACGTCCTTCGCCATGCGCCGGTAGGTCGTGAGCTTGCCGCCGGTGATGGTCAGCAGCCCACCGGAGCCCTCGACGAGGGTGTGCCGACGGCTGATGTCGCTCATCGAGGCCGAGTCCGGGTTGCGGATCAGCGGGCGCACGCCGGCCCACGCGCCGAGCACGTCGTCCGCGACCAGGCCCCGGCGGAAGACGTCGTTGCCCGCTGCGAGGACGTACTCGAGGTCCTGCCCGGTGAGCGAGAGGTCCTCGATCGCGCCGTCGTAGGGCGTGTCGGTGGTGCCGAGGATCGTCTGCGCGCCCCACGGGATCGCGAACATCGACCGCCCGTCCCCCTGCTTGCTCGGCAGCAGGACGCTGGCCTCGAGCAGGGGCAGCCGCTCCCGCGGCACGACGACGTGGACCCCCTTGGACGGCTGCACGACGGCCGGTCGGCCGGGCTGCTCGAGCGACTGCAGCCGGTCGACCCACACCCCGGTGGCGTTGACGACGTGCCGGGCCCGCAGCGCGACGTCGCTGCCGCTGAGCCGGTCGCGGACGGTCGCTCCGGTGACCCGTCCGGCGCCGTCGAGCGCCAGCGCGGTCACCTCCGCGTACGGGACGGTGAGCGCCCCGAACGACCGGGCTGCCTGCACGACCGCCAGCACCAGCCGGGCGTCGTCGGTGCCGCAGTCGCCGTAGAGGTAGCTGTGGAGGAGCCCGGACTCGGCGAGCGCGGGAGCCAGCGCCACGGCCTCCTGAGCGGTGATCTTCTCGTGCCGCCGGACGTCGCCGCGGCCGGCCATGGCGATCGCGAAGACGTCGTACGTGGTGAGGCCCAGCCCGAGCAGCCGGCGCTTGGCCGTGTCGGGCCACACCGGGTAGAGGAAGTCCATCGGACGGACCAGGTGGGGGGCCAGCCGCATCAGCAGCTGGCGCTCCATGACGCCCTCGCGCACGAGCCCGAACTCGTAGTTCTCGAGGTAGCGCAGCCCACCGTGGACCAGCTTGCTGCTCTTGCTGCTGGTGCCGCTCGCGAGGTCTCCCTTGTCGACCACGGCGACGCGCAGGCCGCGGCTGGCGGCGTCGAGGGCGACCCCCGCGCCCGTCGCTCCCATCCCCACCACGAGGACGTCGAGCTCTGCGCCCGCCGCCTCGGCCAGCTCGAGGGCCCGGGTGTGCACGGAGAACGCCGTGTTACTCATCGGTAGCCATGGTGCCACGTCCGGCGGGCCCGGTCTGCCCCTCGCCGGGGTCAGGAGTGGGCGACCTCGAGGGCCGCGAGCAGCCGGTCCAGTGGGCTGTCCAGGCCCCACCTGTCCGACAGGGCCACGAGCCGCTGCGGGTCTCGGGGGGAGCGGGGCAGCGTGTCGTCCAGCCCGGGCGGCACCGGCAGGTCGCGGACGGTGCGGGTCACCGCGGTGGCGACCTCGAGGTAGTCGCGCGCCGCCTCGAGCTTGGCGCGCGCGCCGGCCGGGAACCCCTCGTCGCTGCCTGAGTCGAGGGCGGCCACGATCGCCTCGACGGTGCCGAACCGCGTCACGAGCGCGGAGGCGGTCTTCGCGCCGACGCCTTTGACGCCGGGCAGCCCGTCGCTGGGATCGCCCCGCAGCACAGCGAACTCGGCGTACCCCGTGCCGGGGATGTCGTACTTCGCGGCGACCGTCCCCTCGGTGTAGGGCGCCAGCTTCTCGACCGCGTAGAGCACGCGCACCGGCCCCTGGTCGCGCACCAGCTGGAACAGGTCTCGGTCGCCGGTGACGACGTCGACCGCCCCGGTCTCGCGGGCGCTCAGCGTGCCGAGGACGTCGTCGGCCTCGTACCCGTCGACCCCCAGCACCGCCAGCCCGACCGCGTCGAAGACCTCGAGCAGCACGGCCACCTGCGGCGCCAGGCTCTCGGGCTCGGCCTCCGCGCCGTTCTCGGTCAGCCGGTGCGCCTTGTACGACGGCACCGCCTGCACCCGGAAGGCCGGCCGCCAGTCGTTGTCGAGGCACGCCACCAGCCGCGCCGGGCGGGTGTCGCGGACGATGCGGGCGACCAGGTCGATGGTGCCGCGCACCGCGTTGACGGGCGAGCCGTCGGGCGCCGTCACGGACTCCGGCACGCCGTGGAAGGCGCGGTACCAGAGCGAGGGAGCGTCGAGCAGGGTCAGCTGGCCTGGCATGCGCGCAGCCTGCCAGAGCAGCCGCCCGCCACTAGGCTCCGGACGTGACCGCCGTCGTCCGCAGCCTGCCCACCGCCGAGGCAGACGCGCTGCTCGAGCTCACCCGCGACCTCGTCGACGGCGAGGTCGCCCCGCGCGCCGCCGAGGGCGAGTCGCGCTCGGAGTTCCCCCGCGAGCTGTTCCGGACGCTGGGCAAGGCTGGCCTGCTGGGCCTGCCGTACGAGGAGCGCTTCGGCGGGGCGGAGCAGCCGTACGAGGTCTACCTGCAGGTGC
>JAOPVV010000218.1 GCA_025966005.1 Frankiales bacterium | reverse complement strand
TCCCGTCGGCGCGCAGCAGCAGCGGCGGCGGGTGGCCGGCGTTGCACCAGGTGAGCCGCCGCCCGCCCGGCGTCTCGACGAGCTGGGCCAGCACGACGGTGGCGAGCAGGGTCAGGCGCAGGCCCTCCAGGGCCCGGTCCAGCCCGGCCAGCACCGCCGCCGGCGGCTCGCCCAGGGTCTGCGCGACACCGCGCAGCACGTTGCGGACCTGCGCCATGGCCGCCGCGGCGTCCTCGTCGTGGCCGGCGACGTCACCGATGACCAGGCTCAGAGCGCCGTCCGGGGTGGTGAAGGCGTCGTACCAGTCGCCACCGACGTTGGCGATCTGCGAGGCCGGCAGGTAGCGCACCGCGATGTCGAGCCCGGCGACCACCGGCGGGGCGGTCAGCAGGCTGCGCTGCAGCGTCTCCGAGACGCGCAGCACCGCCAGCGCCGCCTCGCGCTCGGTCTGGCGCACCTGCAGCCGGTCGAGCACGGACGCGCACTGCGCGGCGAAGGCCCGCAGCAGTTCGACCCGGTCGGCCGTGAAGACCTGCGGCTCGACCCAGCCGACGGTCATCGACCCGAGCAGCCGGTCGCCGGCCGACAGCGGCAGGGCCACCCAGGCGCTGGTGCCGGTGAGCGCGAGGACGTCCGCCATGCCCTCGTACGCCTGCGACGCCTCGACGTCGGGGATCACCACCAGCGAGCCGCGGGCCGCGACGCACGCCGGCAGCGAGCCCTCGAGCGGCAGGCGGGCGTAGGTCTGCCGGGCCTGCTCACCGAGCTGGGTGATCGTGAGCGCGAGCTCGTCCCCCGTGCGCACCGCGACGGCCCCGCCGACCGAGCCGAGGGCGGGGAGCCCTGCCCGGAAGACGATCTCGGTGAGCTCCCCGACCGTCTCGGCGCCGCTGATCTGCAGCGCGACCTCGGCGAGGGCGGCCAGCAGGCGGCCGGCGGTCTCCTTCTCCTGCACCGCCGCGGTCAGCTCCTGCGCACGGGCGTACAGGTCGGTCTCGACCTGCTCGACGCGGCGGCGCCAGGCCTGGCCCTGCTCGCGCTCCGCCGTCTCACCGCGGTCGCGCTCGTTCACGACGTCCGTGATGTCCTCGGCGCGCTGGACGACCAGCGCGCAGCGCCCGTCGTCGTCGAGCACGGGGACGCTGATCAGCGACCAGAAGCGCCGCACCGTGCCGCCGGTGGCCGGGTCGGGGATGTCGTAGCGCTGCAGCGGCATGACGTCGACCCGGCCGGTGTCGCGGGCCCGCTCCAGGGAGACCTGCACCCGCGGGACTCCGTGCTCGTCCAGGGCGTCCTCGCCCGGCGGGAAGGCCTCGAACACCGGGCGCCCGCGCAGGTCGTCGAGGTCGCGCCCGACGTTGGCCAGGTAGGCCGCGTTCGCGTCGACGATCACCAGGTCGGGCGTCATCACCAGGTAGGGCGTCGGGATCGCGGCGAACAGCACCCGGTGGTCGACGCTGCGGCTCTCGCTCGAGCGGCGGTCGGTCGGCTGGTCCATCAGCTCCCCGGTCCCTCGCGCTGGCCACGTCCTCGACGTTCGACCCTACCGGGGCTGTGGAGCCGGATGTCGGGGTCGAACCGACGACCTTCCGCTTACAAGGCGGGTGCTCTACCACTGAGCTAATCCGGCGGGGAGGGAGCGGGCACAACCCTAGGGGAGGCGTGCTCTCAGCTCGGCGGGACGAGCGCCGCGACGACGCGGGCGACCGAGCGCGGGTGCCAACGGGCGCCGCTGGGGGCGGAAAGCCCCTCGCCGTTGAGCGCAGCGGCGATCGTGTGCAGGGAGGCCCCGTCGGCCTGCAGCGCCAGGATCCGGGCCGCGGCGTCGACCGGCAGGCCGACCGCCGGGGGGGCGGGCACGTCGTCCGGGTCGTCGCCGTCGAGCCAGCGCTCGAGCTCGTCGAGGGGCAGGGCCGGCGACCAGAGGAAGCCCTGCGCCTGCTGGACCCCGAGCTCGCTCAGCAGCAGCCGCTGGCCGGGCGTCTCGACCCCCTCGGCGACCACGGTGCGGCCGATGCTGCGGGCCAGGCTGACGACGGAGGCGACGATCGCCTCGTCGTCGCGGTCGCGGCCCAGCCCGGAGACGAACGAGCGGTCCACCTTGAGCGCGTCGACCGGGAAGCGCTTGAGGTAGGTCAGCGAGGAGTAGCCGGTGCCGAAGTCGTCGAGGGCCAGCCGGACCCCGAGCACGTGCAGGCCGCGCAGGGTCTCGAGGGCACCGGCGTCGTCGATGACCGCGCTCTCGGTGACCTCCAGCACGAGCTGCTCGGGTCGGACGCCGGTCTCGGCGAGGACCTCGCGCAGCAGGGCGCCGAAGCCCGGGACCGCCAGCTGCCGCGGTGAGAGGTTCACGCTGACGGTCAGCCGGCGTCCGGCCGCCGTCCAGCGGGCCAGCGTCTGGCAGGCCGTGCGCAGGACCCACTCGCCCAGCTCGACGACGAGCCCGGTCGCCTCGGCCAGCGGCACGAACTCCGCCGGGGCCAGCAGTCCCCGGACCGGGTGCTGCCAGCGCACCAGCGCCTCCACCCCCTCGACCCGGCCGTCGGGCAGGCGCAGCACCGGCTGGTAGTGCAGCCGCAGCTCGCCGGCGCCGAGGGCCCTCGAGAGCTC
>JAOPVV010000200.1 GCA_025966005.1 Frankiales bacterium | reverse complement strand
GCGGGCGTGGTTCGAAGGCGCGTTCGCCGCGCCGACGCCCGCGCAGGAGGGCGCCTGGGACGCGATCTCCAGCGGCAAGGACACCCTCGTCGTCGCCCCGACCGGCAGCGGCAAGACGCTGTCCGCGTTCCTCTGGTCGCTGGACCGGCTTGCCACTACGCCCGTGCCAGAGGAGCCCCGGCACCGCTGCCGCGTCCTGTACGTCAGCCCGCTCAAGGCGCTGGCCGTCGACGTGGAGCGCAACCTGCGCGCGCCGCTCACCGGGATCCGGCAGGCGTCGCAGCGGCTCGACCTGCCGGTGCCCGACATCGCGGTCGGCATCCGCTCGGGTGACACCCCGGCCGACGAGCGCCGGCGCTTCAACAAGGTCCCGCCGGACGTGTTCATCACGACCCCGGAGTCGCTGTTCCTCGTCCTGACCTCCGCCGCGCGCGACAGCCTGCGCGGCGTCGAGACGGTGATCATCGA
Organism: Frankiales bacterium; assembly: GCA_025966005.1. Classification (GTDB taxonomy): domain Bacteria; phylum Actinomycetota; class Actinomycetes; order Mycobacteriales; family SCTD01; genus SCTD01. The sequence continues at coordinate 2,380 of JAOPVV010000200.1, read as the reverse complement.
CGAGGTGCACGCCGTCTCCGGCACCAAGCGCGGCGCCCACCTGGCGCTGTCCCTGGAGCGCCTCGACGAGCTGCTCGAGCGGCCGGCGCAGCGCATCGGGCTGTCGGCCACGGTGCGCCCGATCGACGAGGTCGCGCGCTTCCTGGGCGGCGGCCGCGAGGTCGTCGTCGTCCAGCCCCCGTCGACCAAGACGATCGAGGTGCAGGTCGTCGTCCCGGTCGAGGACATGGCCGCGCTCGGCGAGTCGTCCGGTCCCGTGCGCGGCGGGTCCGCCGCCGGCGCCGAGCCGCGGGCGTCGATCTGGCCGGCGGTCGAGGAGCGCATCGTCGACCTCGTCGAGCAGCACCGCGCCACGATCGTGTTCACCAACAGCCGCCGCCTGGCCGAGCGGATGACCAGCCGGCTGAACGGGATCGCCACCGAGCGGCGGTACGGCACGCCGGAGGTCGAGCCCGTGCCGCTGGAGGACCGGCCCGACGGGTCGGCGGGCGTCAAGCCGTTCGGCGCGTCCTTCGCCCGCGGCCCCGCCCAGCAGCCCGCCCAGGGCGGCACCGGCAAGGGCGGCGCCCCGTGGGGCAACGGCACCCCGGCCGACGGGGAGGGGACGGTCGAGATCGCCCGGGCCCACCACGGCTCGGTCTCCCGCGAGCAGCGCATGCAGATCGAGGAGGCGCTGAAGTCCGGACGGCTGCCCGCCGTCGTCGCGACGAGTTCGCTCGAGCTGGGCATCGACATGGGCGCGGTCGACCTGGTGATCCAGGTCGAGTCGCCGCCGTCGGTCGCGAGCGGCCTGCAGCGGGTCGGCCGCGCCGGCCACCAGGTGGGCGCGATCAGCCGCGGCATCATCCTGCCGAAGTACCGCGGCGACCTCGTGCAGTGCGCCGTGGTCGCCGAGCGGATGGTCGACGGCGGCATCGAGGCGACGACCTACCCGCGCAACCCGCTCGACGTCCTCGCGCAGCAGGTCGTCGCCATGTGCGCGCTCGAGCCGTGGACCGTCGACGACCTCGCCGCCGTCGTCCGGCGGGCCGCGCCGTTCGCCGGCCTGCCGCAGTCGGCGCTCGAGGCCGTGCTGGACATGCTGTCGGGCCGCTACCCGTCCGACGACTTCGCCGAGCTGCGCCCGCGCATCACCTGGGACCGCGTGACGGGCGTGCTGGCCGGCCGCCCCGGCGCCCAGCGCCTGGCCGTCACCAGCGGCGGCACCCTCCCCGACCGCGGCATGTTCGGCGTCTTCCTCGTCGGCGAGAAGGGCTCCCGGGTCGGCGAGCTCGACGAGGAGATGGTCTACGAGTCGCGCGTCGGCGACGTCTTCCTGCTCGGCTCGAGCGCCTGGCGGATCGAGGACATCACCCACGACAGGGTGCTCGTCACGCCGGCGCCCGGCCAGCCCGGACGCATGCCGTACTGGACCGGCGACGCCCCCGGCCGTCCCATCGAGCTCGGACGCGCGCTCGGCGCGTTCCTGCGCGAGCTGTCGGCGCTGACCGACGCCGACGCGCGCGTCCGGCTCGACGAGGCCGGGCTCGACGCCAGCGCGACGACGAACCTGCTCGCCTACCTGGCCGAGCAGCGCGAGGCCACCGGCACGCTCCCCGACGACCGCACGATCCTGGTCGAGCGGTTCCGCGACGAGCTCGGTGACTGGCGGCTCGCGATCCACTCGCCGTTCGGCTCGCAGGTGAACCAGCCCTGGGCGCTGGCGCTGTCGGCCCGGCTGCGCGAGTCCTACGGCGTGGACGTGCAGTCGATGCACTCCGACGACGGCATCGTGCTGCGGCTGCCCGAGACGGAGGAGGCGCCCGACGGCTCGGTCGCCGTGTTCGCCCCCGAGGACGTCGAGCCCGCGGTGCAGGCCGAGGTCGGCGGGAGCGCGCTGTTCGCGTCCCGGTTCCGGGAGTGCGCCGCCCGCGCGCTGCTGCTCCCCCGTCGCAACCCGACCCGGCGCACCCCGCTGTGGCAGCAGCGCCAGCGCTCGGCGCAGCTGCTGAGCGTCGCGGCGCAGTACGGCAGCTTCCCGATCGTCCTCGAGACGATGCGCGAGGTGCTGCAGGACGTCTTCGACGTGCCCGGCCTGGTCGAGCTGATGAAGGACGTCGAGGCCCGCCGGGTCCGCCTCGTCGAGGTCGAGACGTCCTCGCCGTCGCCGTTCGCGCGCAGCCTGCTGTTCGGCTACATCGGCGCGTTCATGAACGAGGGCGACAGACCGCTGGCCGAGCGCCGGGCCCAGGCGCTGTCGCTCGACTCGACCCTGCTGGCCGAGCTCCTCGGTCAGGCCGAGCTCCGCGAGCTCATCGACCCCGACGCCCTCACCGAGGTCGAGGCGGAGGTCCAGCTGCTCACGCCGGAGCGCAAGGCCAAGGACGTCGAGACGACGGCC
>JAOPVV010000194.1 GCA_025966005.1 Frankiales bacterium | reverse complement strand
TCCTGTGGAGCTGCACCACCTGCGGCGCCTGCGTCGAGCAGTGCCCGGTCGACATCGAGCACGTCGACCACATCCTCGACATGCGCCGCTACCAGGTGCTGATCGAGTCGGCGTTCCCGTCCGAGGCCGGCGTGATGCTGCGCAACCTCGAGAACGCCGGCAACCCGTGGGGCCTGAACAACAAGGCCCGCGAGGACTGGACCGAGGGCCTGAGCTTCGAGGTGCGGATCGTCGACGGCGAGATCCCCGCCGAGGTCGAGTACCTGTTCTGGGTCGGCTGCGCCGGCGCGCTCGAGGACCGCTCCAAGAAGGTCACCCGCGCGGTCGCCGAGCTGCTGCACACCGCGGGCGTCGAGTTCGCCGTGCTCGGCCAGGGAGAGACCTGCACCGGTGACCCCGCCCGCCGCCTCGGCAACGAGTTCGTCTTCCAGATGCTCGGGGCCGAGAACGTCGAGACGCTGAACAGCATCGGTGCGACGGCCGAGAAGCACGTCAAGATCGTCGCGACGTGCCCGCACTGCTTCAACACGCTGGCCAACGAGTACCCGCAGCTCGGCGGTCACTACGACGTCGTCCACCACACCCAGCTGCTGGGCCAGCTCGTCTCCGAGGGCCACCTCGTGCCGGTCACGCCGGTCGACGAGAAGGTCACCTACCACGACCCCTGCTACCTCGGCCGGCACAACAAGGTCTACACGCCGCCCCGCGAGGTGCTCGCCGCGATCCAGGGCCTGAACGCCCAGGAGATGCCGCGCTGCAAGGAGCGCGGGTTCTGCTGCGGCGCCGGCGGCGCGCGCATGTGGATGGAGGAGAAGATCGGCAAGCAGATCAACGTCGAGCGGACGGATGAGGCCCTCGGCCTCGACCCGGACATCATCTCGACGGCCTGCCCCTTCTGCATGGTCATGCTGTCCGACGCCGTCACCGCCAAGCAGCAGTCCGGCGCGGCTCGCGACGACGTGCAGGTCCTGGACGTCTCGCAGATCCTGGCCCGCTCGCTGGTCGCCCCGGCGCCCGCGGGCGGCGGCGGCACCGCGACGCTGACCCGCGAGGACACCCTCACCGAGGCAGCGCCCGCAGCGCCCGTCGCGACCGCCGTGACCCCGGACGTCACCGTCGAGGCCCCCAAGCCCGTCGAGGCGACGCCGGAGCAGACGGCGCAGGCCGACCACCCGCAGCTGGCGGACTCCGTCCAGCGGACGGAGCAGGGGCAGGGTCCGGCCGTCACCGCCCCCGACAGCCCGATCGCCGCGAGCACCGCCGGTGACGCCCCCGGCGGCGACAGCGAGGGCCAGGGTCCCGGCGGCCACGAGCCGCCCAAGGCCGAGTAGCAGCGGCACGACCGGCGACGGCGGCCCTCCCCACCCGGGGCGGGCCGCCGTCGCCGTTCCGGCCCGGTAAGGTCGTCCCGTACCGCTGCGGGCGTAGTTCAGCGGCAGAACATCAGCTTCCCAAGCTGAGAACGCGGGTTCGATTCCCGTCGCCCGCTCCACCGCACGTCCACCCTGCGAGCCCCTGCGCTCAGCGCGGGAACAGGGCCCGCAGCCGCCGCGGCGGCCGGAACGGCGCCCACGACGCCTCAGGCTGGGCCAGGCGGTCGGCCAGCAGCCACAGCACCGCGGGGTTGTGCCCCAGCCCGAGGTGGCTGCCGCGCACCTCGACGTCCTCGCGCCGGGGACCGGCGCCGTACCGGCACAGCGACGACGTGACGATCCCGTCGGAACGGCTGTGCACCGACGTCGCCGGCACCCGCAGCGAGCCCTGCTCGGACCAGGCCCGCGGGAGCCGCGACGCGGCCTTCGGCAGGTGTGTCGCGCGGTCGACGGCTCCCGACAGGCCCTGCGCCCAGCCCGAGCGCGGGAGCACCGGGCTGCCCAGCGTCACCAGGACGCGGACGTGCCGGGTGGCCGTCACCGCGGGGCGCTGTCGCGAGCAGCGGTGACACGCCCAGCAGGATCGCGAGGTCGACGCCGGCTCGGGGCAGCTCGGTGGCGAGCAGGGCGGGCGAGGGCGGGGGGGCGTTAGCTCGGCTCACCCCCGCTCCCTGCCCCGCCGGCAGGCGGCGCACGCGGGTCGCGGGCGGGTCTAGTCTCCGAGGTCGGCGACGACGTCGACGCCCGGACGACGAAGGACGGCGCAGTGCACCACTTCCGCCAGGGGTCCGGCGACCCGCTCGTCCTGGTCCACGGCGTGGGCCACCACTGGCAGGCCTGGCGGCCGGTGATCGAGCAGCTGGACGGCTTCGACGTCCTCGCGACCGACTCCCCGGGCTTCGGCCGGTCGGCCGCGCTGCCGGCCGGCGTCGCACCGACCGTGTGGGCCTACGTCGACGCCTTCGAGGCCTTCTTCGCCGAGCAGGGGCTGGAGCGTCCGCACGTCGCCGGCAACTCCATGGGCGGGGCGATTGCGCTCGAGCTGGCCCGGCGGGGGGCGGTCCGCTCGGCGACCGCGCTGTCGCCCGCGGGCTTCTGGACGCCGGGCGAGCTGCGCTACACCCAGCTCTCGCTCGGCGCGCTCGCCGGCATGCCGCGCCCGCTGCGCCCGGCGGTCGTCCGCGCCGCGGGAACGC